>NZ_JBQCIT010000015.1:0-5306 GCF_051953455.1 Parafilimonas sp.
TTTTTGCTGTTGAAAAGAAAGTGGTTTTTCGCTTTCTTTGACATTATTCGTCAACAGTCGGAGTTTATTATCTGCAACATACCTCTCTAATTTTTGCAATGCCTGCTGCACATCACAGTTGAAATATTGTATCACAAAATCTATCACCGTTCCGCCATTGCCGGTGCCGTGGTCGTACCATACATTTTTACTTCTGTCAATTTTAAAAGACGCTGTCTTTTCATCTCTTAAGGGAGATACATACCAGTAATCATTGCCTTTTATTTTTGCCGGCGTATATCCTGATGTATATAAATAATCCACCAGGCCAACTTTGTTGGCCTCTGCACAATTCATAACTCGCAATTTTTTAAGTTGATTAAATAGTAGTGTTGCTTTCAGTTGCTTCAAGCTGCTTTTTGATCATGACTTCTATATCTGTTCTCAAGAAATAGCGCCTTGATTTGATCTTGAAGCTTTTGAGTTTGTCCTGTCTAAGCCAGTCGTACAATGTTGGTTTGGATACCTGGAATACAGCACAAACATCACTGGCTTTTAATAAGGCTTTTTCGGGAAGGTGGTCTGTTGGTGGTGATTGAAATGGCTGATTGATTTTTTCGCTAACCACTTCTTCAATCGTTGACCTGATCTGTTTCCAGAACTCCGCCGGAGCCATCGGAAACAACATGGGTGTTTCGTTCATCTTTCTACACATTTATCTTGTTCACAAATAAGAAACTTACCCGTTAAAATTAAAGAAGATAGCTGTAGATAAACTTATCCTGTTCGTATTTTGAACAGGCCAACATTCTGCTCATTAACAATCGGGATTGCCGAAGTAATCAGATCATATTAAATGAAGTAAAGTCTTGTATTGTTTTGATAAGGTTTGATATGATTTGAGTGATGGTTGTTGTGAGAATTTTTAACAAACTTAGATTTATATAAATTGTTCTTCTCTTAACCCCTTTGTATGTACAAAATATTCTTCTTTCATGTTCATCATTTATCAGTGTACACGGTACGTGAACAGATATATTTTGTGAACAGGAATAAATGTTCTTTTGAATGAAGCTAAAATTGCAAACGAATTAAGCTAAACATTAACCGCCAGGATCATTTTGACATTGAAAGATTGAATTAAACTAAAAATGAATAGCTTTGGGTAACTGCATACTAAACCTTCAAACGAACCAAAATGCTATATGATAGAACTAAACATCGTTAAAGAGCAATATGCAAGAATGACCGACCAGGAGTTGCAGTTTTTTGCCGTGAATGAGTCGGATAAATTAACCTTCGAATCTTTCCATCTTTTAAAAGCGGAATTTGAAAAACGAAATTTGGATTTAAGCGTTATAGAATCCGCAGAGATTGATAAATCTTTGGCAGACTTGGACAGGCAGACTGTTTTTGAAAAAGCGGCCACCCTTGAATTTACGAATTCGGTATGGCAGTTTGCTTTAGACCAAAAGGAAGCTGGTAAGACTAATTTTGAGATCTATCATTTGCTTTTAAACAAAGGTGTTGATCAGCAATATGCGTTCATGTTAACCCAAAGCCTTGATACGAAATCCAAAGAACTAAAGGAGAATTATACCAACGAGATGATTGCAGGGTGGATCATCCTGTGCGTAGGGCTGGTGGCGGTATATCTTGCTTTTAACGGAACGCTTTCAGGCATGTTTGGCTTGTATGGCTTTTTGATAACAGCCGGCGGCGGCTTTAAGATTTATAAAAGCGCTTCAAAAAAAGAGAAGTATCAAAAGATTACTAAAAACATAGAAACGGAAAATAACAACTATACAGAAAACTAAAACCAAGGGCCACACAACCAGGCGGGTTTAATCATTATGACAAAAACGTTCCTGTCCTGGCTTCACCAAACTGGAAAGTCATTATGTGTTTATTATGTCAACCTTAAAATAATGCAACAAAAACTGAAACTGCTGGTGAGGCCTTATCTTATCATCTGTGCGAGCTTTATTGGTATATATTCTTTCATTTATTGGGGACTGTTCACACAGCTTCACATTGATAGTATAGATGAAGACTTGGTAAAATTCTGGATACCCTATTTTCTTCCGTGGGTTCCGGTTTTAATATGGTTGAGGCCAAAAATTAAATTGCTAAAATTAAACAGGTCTGGCGCCCGTTCTCCGGATTTTTTATTTATGTTCATTGCAACTGCAGGATGTATCGCTCCAACCATAATTGCAACCAGCTATATCGAATCCGCTACAGGCAAACTCACTGAATTATCAAATATTAATGAGATTGGCAATCACGAACTCACAAAATACTATGCAATAAAAAATTACTTCCCGTACAAAGCACAGAAGAGTGTAGAATATAGTTCAGAGGTGAGTGGCAAATACAATCAGGATTTTAACCTTTATATTCATATTGTTTGCCCTGCTTATTATAAAGTCGATAATACGAGCACTAAAATAAGCGGACTCAATTCGGGGAGTGATCGCTATCATGATTCCATTGCTGCCAGTTTAAGAAAACCAATCTTAAATAAAAATGACACCGGCTATCTAATCATTGTGGACGGAAAACCCATTGCCAAAGATGAATTAAACCGCATATCTCCCGATTCAGTTACAAATATTTCAGTATTAAAGGGCGAGACGGCAGAAGCAATGTATGGAGATAATAGAGCTAAAGGAGTATTAATAGTAACCACAAAGAGAGAGGTACAACATATTAACCAGCGACGGGAAATGCCGCCGGCCTGGCTTGGCATCCGTTATTATAAAAAGATAAGCAACCGTTTAGGCGATGATTCGAAAAGGGATATTGAACATGCATTTTACAATGAATGCATGCAGAATTTTGAAGATTCTAACCTTAATTCTTTCTCCTATTTCGACCGCATCGCCAACACAAAAGATAGAAGAAGGTTTAAAGAAGCGATAGAGAAAGCTTTTCCTGACAGCGAGGCCGGTAACGTAATTATTTTTACTCCTGAAAATGGAAATTTCAAGGACCGCAATGGCAATAAACTCGCCTGGATATTTGGATCGTTTGCCATTGCATTCGCAGTTTGGCTTATCGCTATTAGTATTCCAAAAATAGATAAGAAAAAAATAAGGGCAACCCCAAAAAATATCACAACCAAAAAAATAAGAGCAGCACTTAAATACTTTATCCCTGCTGGAGATTTTTTTATAACACCAATATTGATTGATGCAAATATTATCATTTTTATGCTGCTGGTTTTTTCAGGCAATGGTTTTTTATCGTTCACCATTCCTGAACTTTTAAACTGGGGCGCCAACTATAAACCACTTACCACTAACGGCGAATGGTGGCGGCTTTTCTCCAGTATATTTTTACATGGTGGTTTTGTTCATTTGCTTTCAAACATGATAGCTTTATTATTTGCAGGATTATTGCTTGAACCTTTAACCGGGAGAAAAATATTTGCCGTTATTTATTGTATTTCAGGCTTAGCTGCAAGTGCAATAAGTTTATGGTGGAATGACACTGCAGTAAGCGTTGGCGCGTCCGGTGCAATATTTGGGTTATATGGCGTGTTGCTTGTACTGCTGCTTTCAAAAACGGTTTCACCATCACTAAGCAAATTGTTCCTTGTTAGTATAATATTCTTTATAGCGTATAACCTTAGTGTAGGATTATTAGGTCAGGGCATTGATAATGCGGCCCATATTGCCGGGCTGCTTGCAGGCATATTGCTAGGTTTCCTGGCCTTGCCATCTATTAAAAAGAGATCAGAACATGACCATTCAATTTAAATAAGATAAATAGATTTTAAAAATTTGCAAACTACTCCATCGCTTGTCACTAACGATGAGCAAAAGCTGCCACAAAGACGTGCAGGTTTACTGCTTTTGCTGCAATAGTTTTATAGCTGCCTGTAATTGCGTATCAATTCCTTTGCGAAAATCTGCTACTGTTTACAGCACTATTTTATCAGGCACAATGCCCTTACCGACAAAATCTTCACCGTTTCCCAATTGGTCTCTTTTGGTACAAATACGCGCCGTGCCACCGCCCGGCAGGTCAAGCCCTTATGTTGTGGCTGTTCTCTGCCTGCAATAAAGATTTATAGTTATGCTGCAAACCCAGATTAAAAATGTCGCAAAAGTTATTTTTTGAATTACAGGCAAATAAACAATCAACGCTTTGTTGTAATAGCACAAATTGTTAAGTCCTGCAAGCAAAA
Organism: Parafilimonas sp.; assembly: GCF_051953455.1. Taxonomy (NCBI): domain Bacteria; kingdom Pseudomonadati; phylum Bacteroidota; class Chitinophagia; order Chitinophagales; family Chitinophagaceae; genus Parafilimonas; species Parafilimonas sp. Next base: position 4,175 of record NZ_JBQCIT010000015.1, read on the forward strand.
TATTTAAAAGCCCAAAAGCAAAAAGCCCAAACCATTTGTTTTTGTAAAGCCCGGTAAAAGTGCCGATAGTTGCAATTGCTCCAAATGATGATGCCAGGTTTGTTATTAAATCGTGGTTGATGTTCGTAAACAGCAACAAAGCAATTGCCATAGAAAGCGTTCCTGAAATTTGTATTACAAGCTTAAGTTTATTGCTGAGGTTAATTTTATTTGGAAACAGGAACCAGAAATAGGCAAGCGTAAAACAAAGTAGTAACATAGCTGTTAAGGCAACTGGTTTTGCAGGATTTAATTGCCCGTTAATTGCGTTCTCATTTAACAGGTTGCACCAATAATTATTTGTCCAGCTAAAGCCAACAGCGTTTTTATCAGCCTGTGAACCGCCCGGGTATAAAAATGTGGCAACAACGTAAAGCACAACAAAAAGTATTGTTCCAAAAATTGGTATCAGCACCAAAATATTTTTCATTTTGTCAGCCTGTGCAAAGTTTATTTCGGATTGCTGTGTAATGATCTTGTTGCCCCGGGATAACATTTTCTGCAACGATATTTTGAATTTCTTGCCGGGTATCATCCGGTAACATTTTCAATGAAATTACTCAAATTAAACTTAACAAAATTGACCTGCAATGTAGGAGCATCTGTTCAAATTGGAGATTTGATTACACCGCGACGTAGTCATGGAAACTACGCCAAACACGGGCATTTGTTTCAATATATAAGTTGAACCATTAACAGCCTAAATCCATGAAGACCGTCATGCTCTATTTTTTGAGGATAATCTTGTCTTACGTTACAATAGAAATGAACAATTTTAAATTCAAATCGAATTCTGATTACTCTGTAACGTTGCCGTGGAGACTGCACCGAAGAGGAGATAGCGGTTATGCAATCGGTGTGTTAATATGATTGGATAAATAATTATGCACTTTTGATGGACTTATAGATAAATTACATGCCTCAGGCTCTCAGTAAATTTGACTAATTCATACTTTCATCATTAAATTGCAAATTGAGAAGGTCTTCAAATGAGGGTAACGATGGGGCAATGCTTCTGATAAATCTTTCTTGAGCCATGTAAAACTTTTTGCTTTGAATTTCTCCCATTTCTTTATAAATATTTATAATTAAT
>NZ_JBQCIT010000016.1:0-37372 GCF_051953455.1 Parafilimonas sp.
AAAATGAAAAGAAAAGTAAACCGCTTTATAAAATAAATGCCGATTATTTTAAAACAAATAATACCAGTGCCGCCTGCCCGCGGTTAATAACAGTTGCATTCCGGTATGTAAGCATGCCGCTTTCGCTAAACCTGATGGATAATTTCAGTAAAAATTTTGATTTTCATGCATTGCAAGAGAAGTTGGAATAATTTAAAAAAATTATCCTTTTTTAAAGATTGATAAAGCCAACGCACCAAGTCAGGCACTTTGTAAGGTAGCACAAAGCCACACATCATTCCAACCTCGCAATAGAACCACAATTTCTGTCCTGCTTCAGCAGTAGTGTGCAGCATCAAAAAGCAATTTTAGCAAATCCCCTGTTTTGATTTTCTTAACTTTGGTTTATGGAAAATAAAACAGTGCGGCAAATTTTACGTCGCAGCAGGGTCTTCGTTAAAGCATTTGTGCATAGCCACGAGACCCTTCTATGTTGAAATCAAAATTTATTTTTTGTACACGATGGAAATAGATGATTGTTTGTACTTCAGCTGAGAATGATACTACAGATGCTGTACAATCATTTGTTTACATCGTGGTATTCTTTTTATACAAGCACATTATAAAAACAACCTTCTCTAAGCAGGCGCACTCATCGGTGTGCTGCAATTTTTTGTATTCATTTTTATAAAGAGGTATAACGCAAACTGCGTTGAGTAGTCTTTACAGCTACAGGGGTCTCATTGCGTTTTCATACCACTTAAGTTTTTATATGTTTTGTATAAACTTCTATTCAATTATTCCCATCATATATTCTTTCTGGTTCATTAATACATATCTTATTCTGCTTAATAATTTTCTTGCTACTTTAATGATAGCCTTTTGTCCTTTCATATGTTTTATCTGCTGCTTATAATATAGTAATAAGGCAGGATTTTTTTTCACTGCTACCCAGGCACATTCAATTAAATTTTTTTTGATGATGGCATTGCCCCTTCTGCTTAACTCACCAACGCTTTCCCTTTCGCCGCTGCTATGACAATTGGGTACAATGCCGCAATAACTGCACAGTTCATCTAAGCGTTTAAAGCGGCTTATATCATCAATTTCCGTTAAAAACATCATCGCTGTTAATAAACCTATAGATGGAATACTCAACAACAACTGTACATTTTTATTATAGCGATTGGTCTTCGATAATTCTTTTATGGCTGTATCAATTTGCTTTGTTTGGTCCAGCAGAAAAACAAGCTCATTGATTTGTGTTTGCATAGCCATGTTGCCGCTGATGCTTTTAACATCTGTTGCTCGTGGTGTTTACAAATCTTTGATTTGTTTTTATAGTAATCGCTTGATGTTATGAATGAATGCAAATCTGAGATTTGCTTACGTGCTGGCGTAGTCTCCAGACTACGCCAAACAGTTACATTCTACGGAGAGCTGGGAACTTTTTTAGGCATAGTGCTTTTGCTCATTGGAATCATTTTGTTTATAGGTAATGTATCAGGATGGTGGCCAACTTTTCCTTTTGCAGGATTCATAACAATGTCGATAGGTGCAGGAATTATGAGATTAGCGAATGATGATTGATGGTTTCTTCGCGTATCAGCAGAGTATTCAGCATCAAAGCAGGTCTTATGCTGTACAGATGGCCATATAATAAAAGCCCTGCTGCGACAAAAATTATTCACAGAAGCTAGTGCAATATGCAGCTTGGTTTTGTGTTAGGAATACTTGTGCGTTTTTCTGTTTTACGTTGCAAGGCACAGGTAGCTTCGCACAAAAGCCTGGCGGCTTATACTTGCGCCAGATGGGGGCAAATGAAGACCCGTTACGACAGAAGTTTTAAACTTCTTAGTATTTATTGTTGAATGCAGAAATGAAAGTTACAAACTTTAATATAGATGCGGCGAAGTTGCAAACTTCGCCGACACCCGAACGCTTCGCCGAGCGGGGATTTTCACCTCCTGTATCGTACTCTTTATTTTTTTAAAAAGTAAAAATTCATTTCACCATTTTCTTCAAACCCTAATCTTTCGTACAGCGCAATAGCTCTTTTGTTGCTTGCCCTTACATGTAAAAACGGAACTTGCCCATTGTTAATGATAAGCTGCGCCTGGTGGGCTAACAAAGCGCCTGCATAACCTTTACCTGTATATTCGGGATGCGTACATACAGCACTTATTTCTGTATAATGCGCTACATGCAGCCGTTCACCAGTCATTGCCACCAATTTATGATGATCAAATATGCCGAAGTAATGCCCAAATTCGATGGTGCGGCTGTTAAATGGTCCGGGCCTCGTGAGTTTGGCCAGCTCAATCATTTGCTGAACATGTTGCGGTTGCAATGGTACTAATTCTGCGGCTTTAATACCTGCAGGTTTTAATGCAGGAAGTATAAACTGAAGCCCGGCAACATAGTCTATGAGCTTCCATCCTTTAGGTTCATTTATTTGACTGCGGGTGGCGTAGAGAATATTACGATCAGATGGCAGTAATTTATACAGCTCATCAAAACCCATTGTATAGCCTTCTTTAAAACCGGCAAATGGTGAAATTTCTTCGTCAAAGAACTTTACGTTGCCTGAACCGGATCCGCGATGTGCATCACCTGTAAGCAATGCAAAATAAACCGGGTTGTTGAGGAGTTCATCCACAATATGATAAATGATTTATTGGTGGTTAATAAATTTATTTTTTGAAACTGGTTCTTTTCCCGCAAGCCTCAAGCTTCGTACATGACTATGCAACGAAGATGATGTTGCGAGAAAATGTATCGTGTAAAATTAGAGTGCTGCAGGTAAATGAAATTGTATAAAACGGAATAGAAAAAAAACAACAGTTATATTCATCTTTGCTTAATTGTGTCGTAGCAGGGTTTCATGCTTCACGCAAGGCTATGCAATGAAGAACAGGCTACGACACAAAGAAAGGTTGCGCCGCCATTTTGTTCCGGCCTGTAAAGAACCTACTGTTGCTACTGCACTCTTATCCGGGTCAATTTCACGGGATACAATAGTTTGTAAACGCATGGTGGTAGCAGCTGCCATAATCACCGGGTCAATAGAATTCTGTGGTTGGGAACCATGCGAACCGCGACCAAACAGTTTTATCTGCAGGCTATCACCACCTGAAAGAATAGCGCCGCTGCGATGTCCTACATATCCGGCAATGCCCACCATCGCATGCTGACCTAAAACGATGTCCGGCCTGGGAAACGATTTATCATATCATCATCCATCATAGCTTTTGCACCACGGCCTACTTCCTCACCCGGTTGAAAAACGGCAAGAACAGTTCCGCTCCATTGATCTTTATGTTCCGCCAATAACCGGGCCGTTCCCATTAACCAGGTTACATGAAAATCATGCCCGCAGGTATGCGAAACACCTACTTCTCTTCCATCTTCATCTTTGGCCCTCACCGTACTGGCATAAGGTAATCCGGTCGCTTCGGTAATGGGTAACCCGTCCATATCGGCACGCAACATCACCGTTGAGCCTTCACCATTTTTCATAATACCCACAACACCTGTTCCGCCAATGCCTGTCGTTACTTCCCAATTGTATTTGTTCAGGTAGGCAGCGGCAATTTGCGCTGTACGTTTCTCCTGCATGGAAAGTTCAGGGTTACGGTGAATATCTTTATATATTTCCTCCATTTCAGGAAGTATGGCTTCAAGGGTGCTATCCAATTTAGCATTGAACACCTTGATCTGAGTAATTGTCATAGTGGTTTTATTTTGTGCTTACGTTAATTTTTGTCACCCTTGCAGAACTAAATGGGTTACATCATTATTCCAGGCAATCAGAATATTTACTGTTGTATAACACTAAATGCAATCTATAATTTTCTTTTAAAGATAATGAAATGATTTTGTTATTGAACTCCTTGTGGTGACAATACAAAGAAGGGCGGAGGGCGGAGATTTAAATACAACGTAACCATCTTTCGATGACCTGAAGTTTCGTTACATTGTATATTTTTATGCCTTTATGAATATCACCTTTACCCATAAACGCCTGGTTATTGTTTCCATTATCATCTTTGCATCAGTTGCTTTATTTACAAAATGTATTGATAAGGAGCAACCACCTGGGAATGGTATTAAGAATTTGAAAGGACAAGAATATGCGGGTACAGCATCCTGCCGTAATTGCCACCGGGAAATTTATGATTCTTTCAAGACCACACTGCATCACCTTGAGTCGGCACCAGCATCAGAAGAAAATATTAAAGGCAGTTTTTCACGCAATAAAAATATTTTGTATTTAGATAGTAACCATTGGGTGGTTATGAAAAAACAGGCAGGCAGTTTGCACCAGGTGGCTTATGCAAATGGCAAAGAGCAAAGGGCCGAAAAATTTGATATTGTGATAGGTACAGGTAAGCATGGGCAAACTTACCTGTACAGGAAAAATAATCAACTTTATCAACTTCCTGTTTCTTATTCTGCAAACACACATTACTGGGCCAATAGCCCGGGCTATCCTAAAGACCAGATATTATTTGACCGTTTTATAGAGAGCCGGTGCCTGGAATGCCATACCACCTTTGCAAAGGAGCAACCCATTTTAGGTTTTACGCCCGATGCCATGATATTCGGCATACAGTGTGAACGATGCCATGGCCCTGCAAAAGACCATGTGGATTTTCAATCAGCACACCCGGAAGAAAAACGCGGAAAGTTTATTGTGAATCCCGCCTCCTTACCGCCTGCAGTGGCAATGGATATATGCGCCGTATGTCATTCGGGTACTATGCAAGGAAACACAGAAGCTTTTTCCTTTATGCCCGGCGACACACTAACCAACCATTTTTATAAAAATCCCAGGGTTGAAGATTCGGCTGGTTTAGATGTACACGCTAACCAATATGGTTTGTTAACCGCCAGCAAATGTTATAGGTTAAGTGGTACAATGAATTGCAGCAGTTGTCATAATACACACGTAAAAGAAAAAGGGAATTTAACCGCCTATGCGCAAAAATGTATGACCTGCCATAACCCGGACGACCATAACTTTTGTACGTTGCAACCGCAGCCCGGATTTTCTATGGAAGCTAATTGCGTTAATTGTCATATGCCAGTAATGGAATCCAACAATATTATCATGAGTTCTTCTCCTGAACTGGTACGTACACACCGCATTGGCATTTATCCTGAAGCAACAAAAAAATGGCTTTCGCAAGGCAGGTAGTATAGTTCCCGCAAGCTCTTGTGCGTGAAGCTTGTTATCTGTAGTTTGTAACTACGGATTTCTTATGCTGATTTTTTGCGGAATGCCAGATGCAATCTGGCTTATTCATTTGTCTCCGTAGTCAAAGACATACGGAGAACTGCGTTTACAAATCTTTGATTTCTTTTATAATCGCTTGATGTTATGAATGAATGCAAATCTGAACACTTCGCCGAGCTGGGTGGATAACATTTCCATACTGGGTGATAAAAAAGATTTTGACAACCAGGTAAAAATATTTTCAGAAGAAGCAGTTTCCGAAAAATAGCAGATGGACAAACTATTTTAAAACTCCGCGGAAGGAAAGAGATGGCGCAAGCCTTTGAAAAATTACTGCGGGAAGTTGATACTGTCTATCACTTTAACGGCCAGCAAACGGTTGCCATTAACGGAAACATCAGCAAAGGCGAAATTTTTTATTTGTTCATTCATTGATTTGCTTACAATCTTCAGGGATTTGCATACATGCGCTGCGTGCGGCTTTCCGACTTTTGCATCATGAAAATAAAACAAATTGCGCTGGGCAGCCAGGGATTGGTTGTACCGGTAATCGGCCTGGGCTGCATGGGCATGACAGGTTTTGAAGAAGGGGATATGTATGGCCCTGCTGATGAGCAGGAAGCCATCTCAACGATCCATCGTTCGCTGGAACTGGGCGGTAATTTTTTGGATACAGCCGACCTCTACGGTCCGTTGAAAAATGAGCAACTTATTGCTAAGGCGATCAGTGGCCAACGGCATCAGTATATACTGGCCACCAAATTTGGCTGGGAGATCGATGACAACAACAAAGTGACCTGGAAAATCAATGGCAAAAAGGAATATGTAAAGAAATCTTTGGAACGTTCGCTTAAAAACCTCAATACCGATTATATAGACCTGTATTACCTGCACCGCCTCGATAAAAATACGCCAATCGAAGAAACGGTTGAAGCGATGGCCGGACTGGTGAAAGAAGGTAAGGTAGGTTATATTGGCCTGTCTGAAGTATCTTCTGAAACAGTTAAGCGTGCACATGCTGTACACCCCATCACTGCTGTACAAAGCGAGTATTCATTGTTCGAAAGAACCGTAGAAGAACGCGGCGTTTTGAATACCTTAAAGGAGCTGGGTATCGGGTTTGTAGCTTATTCACCATTGGGCCGTGGCTTTTTATCAGGTCAAATTAAAAGCATTGATGATCTGCCGGAAAACGATTTCCGCAGGGCAATCCCTCGTTTCCAGGGTGAAATGTTTCAAAAGAATATCGAATTGGTTAAAGCTATTGAAGCGATGGCTGCAGCAAAGAATGTCACTTCATCACAACTGGCTCTAAGCTGGATCATGAGCAAGGGAATCGTACCAATACCGGGCACCAAACGCAGGAAATACCTGGAGCAAAACCTCGCAGCAACTACCATTGAGTTAACTAAAGATGACCTCTCACAACTGGAAAGTATAGTGCCGTTGGGAACCAATACAGGCGCACCTTACGACGAGTTCAGCATGGGTTTAATTGATTAAATTTGTATATGCACGCCATTAACTCAATATCCCAGTTTCACCGGTTATTATCATTGCCTGAACCACGGCACCCGCTGGTGAGTGTGATCGATCTTGAAGAAAGTGTTTTCCTGGAAGATGAGACCTGGAAAGGTTTTGTTAACCGCTTTTATTGTGTGGCACTCAAACGCGAAGCCAAAGGCAAGATCAGGTATGGGCAACAGCATTACGATTACGATAAAGGTGTATTAAGCTTTACTGCGCCTAACCAGGTGCAGCAACTGGACCTGCAAAATATGGAATGCGGGTCTGGTTATCTCCTGGTATTTCATCCGGACTTTCTATTGCAGCATACCCTGGCAAACAGCATTCATCAATATGGATTTTTCGACTATGCGGTTAACGAAGCGCTGCACCTTTCCGCTGAGGAGGAAGGTGATTTGATCACTATCCTCCACAAAATTGATAAGGAATGCCAGCACATCGATAAGCATACCCATGAAATTATTTTGACGCAGATCGAGAGCCTGCTAAAATATTCCAACCGCTTTTATGAGCGACAGTTTCTGACACGCAAGAACCACAATTCAGCATTGCTGACGAGGTTCGAGCAGTTGATTGATGATTATTTCAACAAGGAAACGCTAGAACTGCTAACAGTACAATACATTGCCGCACAAATGAACCTGTCGCCGAATTATCTCAGTGACCTGTTGCGGATTCATACCGGGCAGAACACCCAGCAGCATATTCATGAAAAACTGATCGCAAAAGCGAAAGAAAAATTGTCCACCACCAGTCTTTCTATCAGCGAAATTGCTTATTCATTTGGCTTTGAGCATGCCCAATCTTTTAGCACACTTTTCAGGAAAAAAACAAATCTGTCGCCGCTGGAATTTCGCCAGGCTTTTAACTGAGCCTGGCCTTTTAGAGATGTTGTTTTATCAAGACCGAAATAATGTTAGAAGGCTAAGCGAAGTTTGCAACTTTGCTTTTGTTATACTGAAGTTTTAAACTTCTTCTTATTTTATTGTTGAATGCTGAAATGAAAGTTATAAACTTTAAAATAGATGCGGCGAAGTTGCAAACTTCGCCAAGGCGCCCGAAGACTTCGCCGAGCTGGTGTGATGTACTTAGAATTTATAGATTTGTTGGATAATCGTCTTAAAAAGAGAATCAAGTTTCATTGATTCTTGATTATGTTCACGATAAAATCGATCATCTATTTTAGTAAACGAAGAGACCATTAAAGGACCGTCGGTTAAAAAGTCTTTGTATAGATTATATGTTTCTGATAACTTTTGTGACAGTTTTTTTTCTTGATTAGGAAAGGCCACTTTGAGCTGATTTTTAAAACTAGTTATTTGTAGTTCGGCAGTATGAAATAAATAGTTGATTTCATCTTTCTCATCTTTTCCAATAGTCCCTTTATCAAAAGACTCTTTTATTTTCAATTTGATAAGATTGACTGTCGACAATACGGAGTTTAATTCATCTACTAAATACGTTTTAACTGATCTTGCGTCATCAATCCATTTTTTTACTATTAATGGAATAAAAATACCAATACCTAGAGTAACAATTATTGATAAGCATTCCGTTACCTTAACTTCATGGTTTAATTTTATATAGGGTATATCTTTCCAAATTAATCCAGTAATTAATCCGATAAGAAAAAATAAGAATATCAATATTGCAATGAACAGTTTAGCTTTAGAAGTCATTTTTTCTTTGGGCTTTTTATTTCTTGAATAATTCTTTCCAAGCGCATGGGGTTTTCGTCTGATTTAAATTCTATGTGCTTTAATACCAAGTCCGCTCCTTTATTCACGGAAAGTTTACCGAAAGATCCAGATACAAAAGATGATGGATAACCCCAAACACCATCCAAGTCAATTAATAAAATGTAGTTCTCAGCAACCGCTTTTTCAAACTTTGGTAAAAGGAGGTCTAATAAAAAAGCTTCCCCTGAAAATTGCCCATCGCTTTTATAACGAGCCCCGGGCGTCGCCCCAAAATCTTGAGCAATAATTATTTTGTCTTTAACTTCCATTATTTTGTTTTTTGAATTTCCCAATAAAGAAATGTTCCACTGAAATTATAATTAAGTTGTTCTTTTTCGAAAGTTTTTAAGTTAATTTTTATATCATTTGAAATAATGTAAAATTCTTTGAAAGTTCTTCTTCGAGAATGTTCTACAATTTGTGGAATTCCTTTTCCTCTGATCTCGTTATCCTCATCAACTCTAGATTGGATTTTACCTGCTAGTAGATCATCTACCAAACCCATGTGCGTTATTAAAAACTTTCCTTTAAAAAAGTTTTTAATAAAGGTTGTATAATAATCTTGTAATTCAATACTCTTAAAAATACCTACACCTAAATCAATAAATGAATATGAGGTATTACCAGTCTTTGAATCATTATAAACATAAAGCCACCAATAAGTTTTATCAGTAGTCATTGTTGCATGGTTATTAGTGTTTGACATGCACTCAATCAAAATATCGTATAGTGGTTCATATGGCTTTTCATTTCCAAATGTATGTTTGATTCCAGCTAATGCAGCATTTTTGGCAATCACTGGTTCTACTTTAAAATGCCTTTCTCTATGTAAAAAATTACCATCTGTTTTTTCTTTTTTCCCCTTAGTTAAAACAAATCTTTGAAACCCTGATTGAGTAAATAACTTATTCAATTCAGGATTATCTGGATAATTCCCGGATGCCAAACAATTTTTTACTATCGAAGTTTTTTTAATAAAACTAACATGTAGCGCGATTGCATCAGGTGTAAGATTTTTTATCTTTGAAATATCAAAATTTATATTCTTTTTTACTTCAAACATTTTTATGGCTTCGTCAAAATACTTTAATACAGCATTTGTATTTTGGATAAATGAATAATTTTCAGGAGCAGGATGATTTTCAAATTCTTTACTTTGCTGTTGAAAAGTATTATATATAAAGTTTTTCCTTAGCCACTTTCTATAAGCCTTCTTGCGTTTCCATTGTTTCGATCGCCGTTTTAATTCGTAGTTTGATCTTGTTTTGGAATAATCCTTTCTTTTTAATCTCCTTTTCATTGTAATTATCGAAATTATTCGTTGGCGAGCAACACGAAATTATGCTGCCATAAAAATATAACAGCACAAGGGAGTGACACAACCGTGATGCCACAACGCTTAACTGCTGGTAACATAAAATTATTCTTCTTCATCGCCCACTATTTCATCATTCATCAATGGCAGTATATTATTCGTTTCATCATTGCTTAACACCTGCACATCTTTTAATTTTCTTTCTATGGCTCGTGTACGTTTGCCGGCAAGGTCTTCTAACTGGTTTAAGCCTGTTTGTATGTTGCTTTGTGCTTTGCTGAGCAATGTATTAAAGTTTCCGAACTCTGTTTTTACGGCGCTGAGCAACTGCCATACTTCGCCGCTGCGCTTTTCTATGGCGAGTGTGCGGAAACCCATTTGTAAACTGTTGAGCAGCGCACTGAGTATGGTGGGCCCAACAATGGTGATGCGGCATTCGCGCTGTATATTTTCCATGAGCCCGGGTGTACGCAGCACTTCGGCATACAGGCTTTCGAACGGCAGAAAGAGTATGGCGAAATCGGTGGTGTTGGGTGCATCAATATATTTATTGCATATATCCTGTGCATAGCTGCGTATGCTTTTTATAAAGGTGCGGCGGTATTCTTCAATCAGTTCGGGGCTGCCGTGTTCATACGCATCGCTTAACAATTCAAATGCTTCTTTGGGAAACTTACTATCAATAGGCAGCCACAAAGGTTCGTTGCTGTTTTGTTTGTTGGGCAGCTTTACGGCAAACTCAACGAGTGCATTGCTGCCTTGTTTGGTCTTTACATTTTTTGCATACTGGTCGGGCGTGAGTATTTGTTCGAGTAAACTTTCCAGTTGATACTCGCCGAGCACACCCCGTGTTTTTACATTGCTGAGGACACGCTTTAAATCGCCCACACCGGTGGCTAAGGTTTGCATATCGCCCAAACCTTTGTGCACGGCTTCCAGCCGTTCACTGACGAGCTTGAAACTTTCGCCGAGTCTTGCTTCGAGTGTTTGCTGCAGTTTTTCATCAACGGTAATGCGCATTTGCTCCAGCTTCTGCTCATTGCTTTGTTGCATGGCTGTAACTTTTTGTTCGATGGTGTTGCGCATGGTGTCAAGCTTTTGGCTGGTGTCGGTATTTTGGTCACTTTGTTTGCGCAACAGTTGATAAAAATTATCTTTTTGTTGTGTATTGAAATCGCTGATGCTTTGCGCCAAATCTTTTTTAAAACTGCTGAGCGCTTCTTTTATTTCTGTGCGGCTTGCCAGTGCATTGGTGTTATTGCTTTCGCTGAAAGCAGATAATTTTTTATCTATGGTTTCTGTGAGATGATTAAGCTTTTCTTCGAAGGATTGTAAGGAATGGGCGAGTTCTTTCCTGGCATAAGCACTTTGTTCAAAACTTTCTTTGCGGTTGGCCGCAATCTCGTTTTTCACCGCCGTTTCAATACGGTTGATATCGGTTTTTAGTTCATCAAATTTATGCGCGGCATTATCTTTTGGCTTCAGCAGTATCAGCAACAATAAACCAATGATAAGGGCAAGGAGTATGTATACAATCGTCATGAATAAGCCAGCTAATTTGCAAACAAGATAATGATGTTTATAAAATACAACAAAAAACGGTGTGATTTTTACTGCACAGCGCCGGTGTTTTGCCTTTGATTATCCAGCTTTTCTTCTATTGACTGGATGGATTTTTTTATGTCTTGCCGGCTTCTTAAAACCTGGTTATTTAGTTCCAGCCGGTTTGCCAGAATTTCTTTACGGATGGCTTCCTGGCCCTGCTGTAAATCGCTGCGCAGGGATTGTTCTGTATGCTGCGCGGCGGCAAGCAAGTCGGCTTCTATGCGTTGCAGGTTGTTTTGCAAAGCTTCGTGCCTGGCATTTTGCTGTAGGGTGATTTCCTCCAGCTGTGCGTACAGGTTTTCTATTGCTTGTTGTTGTGCTTTATTGTTGCCGGTGAATAATTTTATTAAGATAATAATCAAGAGCAGGATGCTTATGCCGAAAAGTATATAGAGTACTGTCATTATTTATTTTTTTGAGATGCGAAAATGATGGGTTTATGTTTTATAAATGATTTTTTTATTTGGGCGATTGTTGTTAGTAAAGATTATTTTTTGAATGAAAAAGTTCGTTGTGTTAATGTTGATTCATTCATTTTTTAAGCTGAATGCTTGCGCATGTTTTTGCTATGTACTTTTCTTTCAAGAGAAAAGTACAGAAAAAAGGTTACCAATTCGGCGGGTATTCATTAATCCAGTGAAAGCCTCTTCCGGTAAGCGAATAATCTTTCTTTTGTTTACGGATAGATATAATAGTGGCGGTATCTTTTTTAATAATACCGCTGAAGGTCACCGTATCATTACGCATGGTATAATTCAGCAAGGCATATTGCGTGGAATCGTAGTTGCTGATCGTAAAAGTTTGCTTAACCGTATCAATCATTATCTTTTTCCATAGAGTAGTATCGGAATTCATTTTGATAGATACGCTGCCCGGATATTGTACAAACATTTTGCTCCAGCCCACAGTATCCTTTTTATTGGAAATTACAGGCAATGTATCCTGGTTTAAAATAAAAGTATTCACTGCATAGAACCCTTCCATAGGCACCGGCTTTTTATTTAATGTGGTTTGTAAGTAAGAAGAATTATTCCACAGCATAACTATGATAAAAAGAACCTTTATTACGCGCAATGAAACCTGCATCCATTGTTTAGGCGCCCGCAGTTTATTATAAACAAGTTTTTCGGTGCGATGGCGGATAAAGAAATTATACAACAGCTTCCAGTCGTACGTTAATATAAAAACACAGAGCAATACAATGTGCGTGGAGAATATTTTAACCGGCACATCATACATATAATTCAGTAAAGCAACGTTGAGCATTACTGCCATGGAAAACAAAGCGCCGATCGTTTTGGTTTTCCTGAATAACAATAATACGCCCCCGGTAAATTCCAGCAGGCCGGAAACAAAAGTATAAGCGCGGGAGGCGCCCATAAATGCCCACACGATACCCATGGGCGACATATCGCCAACCTTTTCTTCCAGCCTTGAATAACCATTGGCCGGAAACTGCCCGTCGAAGAGTTTGGCAAAGCCATACGTAATCATGGTAAAGGCTACATAATACCGGGCAATAACAATAGTGAATAAATATAACGGGCGATAGCTGGCGCGTTTATGGTCAATAAATAGAATGATGATGCTGATGAGTAACGACAGAATGACAATAGCAAGTATCAAAACAAAATCGTACGTGGTGTCGCCGCTGCCGGTATTGGTTATTTTATGCAGGTCGTTAAGATGCAGGAATGTTTTACCAAACCAAACCACGAGCTGCTCAAGAAAAGGTATGGGAAAACTAAACTGCGATGTAAACATAAAAGCATATACATACACCACCGCCCAAAGGCTGAAGAATTTTTTTAGCAGGCTGTCGCGTGTAAGGGTTTGTTCATCGGCAGCAAGTATATTTTCCATAAGCAGCTTGTTTTACGGCAATATAAAAACCAACATTTATTTAAACAAATTGCAATGTATGCAGCGCCGGACAATTCTTCTTTTCCGCATGGATAACTATCCGCATCAGCCGCATTTAACGCTACCTTAAAACCGGTGCTGTTATCTTTGAATGATGCATACAAAAAAATTGTTAAGCCTGCTTATAGCCACCCTGTTTATTTGCTCAGCACTTCATGCACAAATTCTCGATAAGGTAATAAAATCCGTATCCAAAGATTCTTCTGTAAACAATGTATTAGGCGGATTATCACAGGGCAATGCTACGCTTAGCACAGAAGAGGTAGTGGCCGGTTTAAAACAGGCTTTGGAAAAAGGCACACAAAAGGGAACGTCGAAACTCTCTGCGGTAAATGGATTTTTAAAGAATGCTGCCATTAAAATTTTATTGCCGCCCGAAGCACAGAAAGCTGAACAGGTATTGCGCAGTGCGGGCCTTGGTAAGCTTGCAGATGATGCCATCGCTTCCATGAACCATGCCGCTGAAGATGCCAGTAAAAGCGCAGCGCCCATATTTGTAAATGCTATCAAACAAATGACGATACAGGATGCCTGGGGCATTTTAAAAGGCGGCGACACATCTGCAACGCATTATCTTAAAACAAAAACCACAGACCCTTTAACAGAAGCTTTTAAACCAGTAATAGAAAAATCGCTGCAGAAGGTAAATGCTACAAAATACTGGAACGATTTAGCCACCGCCTATAATAAGATAAATCTTTTTGGCAATAATAAACTTGATACCGACCTCTCCAGCTACGTTACCGGAAGAGCCTTGAATGGCATTTTTTATGAGATAGGCCAGCAGGAAAAAGACATCAGGAAAAACCCTGCAGCCCGCACTACCGAACTTTTAAAAAAAGTGTTTGACAAACAATAATAATTTTCTGTTCATAGCTGATACTGTAAATATTTATACTTAAGTTTTCTCCTCACCATTATTATTCGCCTGTATTTGTTTTGCCTTGCAATAAGCAATAGCAATGATGGAATAGCTCAATGAGTTATTATTAAAAAAGAGTTACCCGCCGCTATAACAATTCGCTTCTCAAAAACAATTCATAATCCCTGATATCTTCAATTCATCCTTATCAAAATGCAACTCATTACGGGCGCCCTGCACCGCGTGGTGTGTGCGGTTTAGTATTGCATCATAAATAAAAAAAACAGCTAAGCCTGTAAACACTAAAACAAAAACATAACACATGAAACACTTATCACTTATTGCAACCATTGCTGTTGCTATGCTATCATTTGCATCGTGCAAAAAAGATTCATCTGATCCTGTGCCGGGCAATTCCGGAAAGAAATTAGTAAAGGTTATTGAAACTGAAGACGGACAGGTAACGACGTACAACTTAACGTACAATAACGATAACCGCCTTACATCAGTTAAGAGCACCGATGATTCAAAGTCAACAATATTTACGTATGATAATGCCGGTAATCTTACGGGTATTGAACAAAGGGAAGACAATGATTTTAAAAACGTTTATACTTACACCTATCAGAATAATATACCGGTTTCCGGTACATTCAAAAGCTGGCAGCTTACGGCTGGCGAACCGGATGCCTTAATTGAAGATGATAAGCTCACTTATATTGTAAGCAATAACCAGGTAACGAACATTAAAGTGGATTTACTGATGGGCGAAACTTCAATGAATTTTGCAATAGCCTATGCCAATGGCAATCCCAAATCTATTAGCAGTACCGGCGCTTATAAATATTCGGCCACTTTCACATTTGGCAATCACAAGCCGATATTTCCTAAAGTAACCAACTGGGTATTAGACCAGGCCGGTTTTGCTGTGCAATATGGTGTAGAAAATGAACTCCTTTCCGTAACCTGGGATTTTCCAGGCACAGAAGAAGATTATAGCATCAACTCTACTTATACATTCGACGATAAGGGTTATGCGCTTACCAGCACCGATGGAACAACACAACTAAAATTTGAATACCAGTAAACACAATTATTAACCTTTGAAGGCAGGCCGGCTTTATGCCGGCTTTTTTATGTATAAGCGGCAATGGATAGCTGCAAAAGAAGAATGAAAGATGAACAGATTTAGGTGGCAGGATTCGCTTTAGCGTACCGGCTAAAAATAAAAAAGCCTTAACTCATTCATAATCACACAAGCTAAGGCTCCTTTAAGCTGTAGGGGGAGGGATCGAACCTCCACGAGGCGGTTAGCTAAAATGCAAAGTTTAGTGGTCAACCCTGGTCGGCCTTACCAAAAGTAACGTCGGCTCTACATTTTGTTTATCCCGTAATCCTCACCCCCGAGACGAGAGGGCATGTCTGCCAAAAATTTCATCACCCCACAGTATGTATAAGAACTAATTGCGTTTGCAGTGCAATATTAAAACTAAAAACCAATTTAATAGAAATCTTTCAAGGCAAATTTTTTATTTATAGAAAATGTTTAATAAAATATATATTTGGATAAATATTTTCTAAAAACACCTGCTGATATGACCGGTAAATTGAATCTTGACAAACTGGACTTTCAAATAATCCAGGCTATGATGGACAATGCCAATATTTCTTATGCCGACCTCGGAAAAAAACTGTTCGTTTCCGGCGGCACCATTCATGTACGCATTAAAAAAATGCAGGAGCTTGGCGTTGTGCGGGGAACAAAATTCAATATTGATTTTAGAATCCTGGGCTACGATGTTATTGCATTCATTGGTATCTATCTTGAAAAAAGTTCGCTGTATGACAGCGTGGCGGCCCAGTTAAAAAAGATACCCCAGATTGTACGCCTTAATTATACCACGGGCAATTACAGCATGTTTGCAGAAGTGGTGTGCAAAGATATCAGCCAGCTAAAATTTGTGCTGCACGATGAGCTTCAGAAAATAAAGGGCATTGAACGCACAGATACCATTATTTCGCTTGAGGAAAGTTTTTCGAGAAATGTATTAGTTGCAGAAAGCGGAACCTGATCTTAAAAGCGTTGCAGTCCAGGCATAATCTTAATCTCACGCCTTAAAAAATATCAGGACAGTAATACGAACAATTAACTAATCAAATGGTCGTGGTTACAATCATTTTTATGGCAATGATTGGCTTTTCTGCAATCTTTATAATTCAAAATATGAGCGCCTATAATAAGTGTGGCTGCAGGAATCAGTAACAATAATTCAGCCCCTGTAATCACTTCTTTAAGTATCAAAAGCGAAAGGCCAACTAAAAAAAGAATAAGGGGCAATTTTTTATGATGGTGTTTTTTCCAGCCATGGTATAATGAATAAGAGCCGATTAAGCCCGCCAAACCAATCATGGTGTATTCGAATATCTTGTTATGCAATATTTCCAACCCAAATAAAGGCAGGCTTGTAAAAAATAAAGGAAGCACGGCGCAATGAATAGCACATACCAGCGAGGCAGAAATTCCTAATGTATCGAGGTTAATCTTTCTAAGCGTTTTTATCATCGGAATGCAAAGCTAAAGTTTTGCAACAGCGTTGCAAAATTAATTTCGTTAACAATTACTTGTTTATGGCTTTTATAACTTTGCAGGCATGAGTAAAAAAGTTGTTGGCTACATCATTTTCTTCATCGTACTCACGATTGGTTTTCTGATAGCGATTTTTGCAGGCACAGACAAATGGAAAGCAAAAGCTCCTATCATCAGTTTTGTAAAGCCGTTTGCTTTCACCAACCAGGATAATCAGCCTTTTACCGAGAAAGATATGGCCGGAAAAGTTTGCGCCGTTAATTTCTTTTTCACTACCTGCAAAGGAATTTGCCCTGTAATGAATAATAATCTTGATAAAGTATATGGCGATTTTAAGAACGAAAAAGATTTCATGATTGTTTCCAATACCTGCGACCCGGAAACAGATTCCGCAGCGCAGTTAAGGCATTATGCAGATTCCATGAAGGTTGACACGCGTAAATGGGTTTTTCTCACCGGCAGGAAAGACAGTCTTTACTTTGCTGCCCGCAACAGTTATTTAATTGATGACCCGAATAACAATGTTGGCAGTATTAACGACCAGTTTTTGCATTCGCAATTTGTGGCATTGGTTGATAAATTTGGTAATGTACGAGGCCAGGTATATGATGCGTTAAAACCGGAAGATTTAAGACTGATGGAATCCAATATCAGGGCCTTACTGAAAGAAACGAAGCCGCCTGAAATAACAACCAACGGCACATCATTCGCAAATTAACAGAGATGAAAGATGAAATAATTGACATATTAAAACATAACCAGCTTAGCGTTACAGAAAACAGGCTTAAAATATTAGAGCTGTTTCAGAAAAACGGTAAAGCGCTTTCTCATGGCGATATTGAAAAAATGAGCGGCAAACATTTTGACCGTGTAACTATTTACCGCACGCTTCAAACCTTCGTTGATAAAGGGATTATTCATACCATACCTACCGCAGATAATTCCATCATGTATGCTTTGTGCAAGGAAACCTGCAGTGAAGGCCATCATCATGACGATCACGTACATTTTTTATGCGAAGAATGCGGCACCACTTATTGTTTGGACAATGTAATCATCCCTGAAGTAACTATCCCAAAAGGGTTTTCCGTGCATCAAACCAACGTTTTGGTAAACGGTGTTTGCAAAAACTGCAAGTGAGCTTTCTATACGGCAATCGCTTCTTTATTATATTTATTCCTGTATTCAAGCGGTGATAACCCTGTTATCTTTTTAAAGATGGTTCTGAAAGCTTTTGGGTCATTATAACCCACATCATACATTACCTCGTTTACGTTTTTCCTGCTGCTCTCAAGGTTCTTTTTAGCGGCTTCAATTTTTACACGCTGAATGTATTCAATAACGGTGTTTGAGGTTGCTTTTTTAAACCTGCGTTCCATATTCCTCCTGCCCAGGGCAAACATAGATGCAAGCTGGTCAACAGTTATTCTGTCTTCAAAATTATTTTCAATAAATTCCTGCGCTTTTTTTATAGGCTCATCATCATGTGTTTTCTGACCCTCAAAAATTATAAAAGGCGATTGGCTTATCCTGTCAATATCAATCATAAATTCTTTGGAAATGAGTACAGCAATTTTCCGGCCTGCATACTTCTCAATAATGTATACCAGCAGGTTTAAAAAAGAATAAGCGCCGCCGCTTGTATAAATGCCGCTGTCTTCTGTCATAATCTTATCATCCACCAGGTTTACCTCCGGAAACAGTCTTTTAAAATCGTTGGCAGCCGTCCAGTGCGTAGCGCATTGCTTGCCATCAAGCAATCCTGTGCCGGCCAGGAAAAACGACGCAATGCAAAATGTGGCTATTTCGGCACCATGATCATACTGTTCCTTTATCCAGGGCACAAAGGCTTCATTATTTTGCATGACAGCATCTGGTTTGCCATGTATGGCCGGTATCATTATGAGATCGGTTTTTTTTATATCATCAATCAATACATCAGGCATAATTGTAAATAAACCGCGCTGGCTTGCCTCTTTCGAAATGCCCACGAGCTGCACTTTAAATAAAGGCGGTTCACCTTCACGTGCACGCAGCGTGTTCACTTCATTCATAATCTGGTGCGTGCCTTCAATGTTCACTACGCTGGTATGTCCGTGCGGAATAAGAATTGATACATGTTTCATATGTTGTGTTTTTCAATTGCTGCGCAATCTTTTTATGTTACCGGCTATTGCAGTGCTATTAAGCTTAGTTGTGTCACTCCCTTCAACTGCATTAATCCTGCTGAGCTATAACATCAGGTTATGGCCACAATGCGGCCAGCAAACATAAAAAATGTTTTTGTCGTAATCAACCCCTTACAATGCCGTATATACACCGCCCATAAATTAATAGCGCTTTTTAAGTTTGTGTTATCAAATTAATACAATGGAAAAGCTTGAACTCAAAAATAATCTTAACGTTTTCGGAATTGAGGTAAGGACTTTCCCTGAAGGTATTGGCGGGGCATTTGATGAATTAATTAAGAAGACCGGTGATTGTGCGGACAAAAGAAATTATTATGGCATAAGTAGTATGCATAAAGATGGCATAGTTTACAAAGCAGTTGCTGAAGAAAAATATGAAGGAGAGGGCGCAAGGCTTGGTTATGAAAATGATGTTATAGAAAAAGGAACCTACTTGTATCAAACATTATATCATTGGGCAAACAAAACTTGTTTAATAAAAGATATTTTCAGTGAAATGATGCATGATGAACGTATTGATTTTACGAAACCCTGCATAGAATGGTATAAGAGCGATGAAGAAATGCTATGCATGCTGAAGCTGAAAAATTTAATAACAATTAAAAGCTAAACTATGTTTAAACACACAAAAGCATTCAGTGGGTTTTCTGTAAATGATATACAGAAAGCAAAGGAATTTTATGGTAATGTGCTTGGCCTTGAAATAAAGGAGGGTATAATGGGCATATTAGAGCTGCATATTGAAGGTAACAATCCGGTTATTGTTTATCCAAAGCCTAACCATGAACCGGCCACCTTTACCATCTTAAATTTTCCGGTTGATAATGTTGATAAAGCCGTTGATGCACTCATTGAAAAAGGTGTTGTATTTGAACAATACGGCGGCGATATTAAAACAGATGAAAAAGGCATAAGCAGGGATAACGGCGGGCCCCATATTGCCTGGTTTAAAGACCCTGCCGGTAATATTCTTTCCGTGCTTGAAGTAAAATAATTTTAACGAACCGGGGCTGCTGCTTTGTTGCCCCAAACATTGTATTATGATAAAAGAACAAATAAATACTGAGGTATTATTCAGGAGTCTCGATGCAACAAGCCATGAATTAATGCAACTCGTGCAGGATGAAAAAGAGGAAATCCTTAACACGGTTCCTTTTGTGAACAGTTGGACGGCAGCACAGGTATTAATTCATATAACAAAGTCGAACAAGGCCATAGCGCAAGGCCTGCAGATGCACGGCCTGCCTGCTGAAAGAAATCCTGAACAAAATACAGATCATCTTAAAAAAATATTTCTTGATTTTAAGGCAAAATATAATTCACCTGATTTTATTATTCCTGAAGATGGCTATCATAACAAAGAGCAAATAATTAATGCGCTGGAATTATCAATCAGGAATTTGCAAACAGGGCGTAATGAAACCGATCTTTCTGAAATTATTGACCTGCCTATATTTGGTGAAATAACCAAACTTGAATTATTGCACTTTGTTTTATATCATACTCAGAGGCATATCCGCCAGTTAAAAAATATACTTGGCACAATTAAAAACTAACTATGTAACTCAAATAGTTAAAGGCTGCAGCATAAAAACCAGCGTTAATATTTTATTTCAGTTTTAAATCGCTTACCAGCATTACATGATCGCTGAGGTTTTCATCAACCATATCAAACTGTTTTACTATAATGCTGGTATCGGGCAGAATATAATCAATGCGCAGCATGGGCGCTAATGTGCTGTAGGTTTTGCCAACGCCTGTACCTGTTTTAAGAAAGGCATCGCTCCGGCTGTCTTTTACCCGGAAATAAGTGTAAGAAGTAGGCACATCATTAAAATCGCCGCAAATAACCGAAGGATGCTTAACGGAATCTGTTTGCCGCCTTACAATATCAGCCTGCAGCCCGCGATTGGTAAAAGCGGCTTTCATCTTAATAAAAATATTTTTGGAAGCATGTATGGCTTCATCATCGCGTTCTTTTATTTTATTCATCTCGGCATAATCAGCCGTATTAAATCCAAACGATTGAAGATGGGTTGTAAAAATGCGCAGCGTATCATTATTTATTTTGGCATCCACGTAAATGAGACTGCCGGCAAACTCACCGGGAAAAGCTGTTTTCCCCGAATCGATAAGCGGGTATTTTGAAAAAATAATTGAGCCCGAAGTATAAAAACCGTTTTCCTTATCATAGTCTTTTGAATAAAAAAAATAAGGATATTTTTTGCTGAAGAGGCTAATATTATCAGCGTTTTCTCCGCGTGTAAAGGAATGATTAAATTCCTGCAGACAAATGATATCGGGCTGAAGATCGAGCACCGACCGGGCCAATTCTGTACGGTTATGTTGCTTGGTTTCCTGGTTTTTACTTAAGCCATACATATTCGCCACATTCCAGCTTATAATGCGCAGTGTACTGTCGGGTTTAATGCTCAAATTGGAAGGCGTAAAGTTAGCCGCGAATGTTACGCTTATTTGTTTATAACCAAGCAGCAAAACAAGCAGCGGTAATAATGATATTTTTGGCTTTGCAATAAGCCAGAAAAAGAAGGCAAACAATAATAAAAAAAACAAATAAGGAAATGTAAGCCCGAGAAAACCAACCAGCCACCAATGCTGCGGGTTTAAAAACGGAACAAGCAGTGTTAGCCCATACACCAGGCAAAATATTATGGTTATAACAAGGAAGATGTTTCTGATAATATGCCGTACAATGTTTGCCATTAATTAAAATTAACGAATTGGCATAAATTTTATTTCCATTGCAGGTCGGTTATAACAGGATAGTGGTCGGATATCTTTTTGCCCGCGACTATACATTGCTCAATCTTAAACTGTTTATCAGTAAAAATATAGTCAATACGCAACGTAGGCACAATTTTATAAAAAGTGCGGCCAATGCCTGAGCCTTTTTCGAGAAAGGCATCCTGAAAATCTCCTCTTAAATGATGATATGTATAAGAGGTGGGCACCGAATTTACATCGCCGCAATAAACGGCAGGTATCTGCGTATTATCAATTTTATTGCGGATGATGTTTACTTCCTTTGCATGCAGCCTTTCTATATCACGAAGTTTATACTGAATAACTCTTTTACGGTGATAGGTTATTTCATAAATATCCTGCTTTAACCGCGAAGTATCGTTGTATAACCTGAAAGATTCAAGGCGTGCTGTAAAAATTCTTAGCGGTTTATTGTTAAGCTGAATGTCCGTATAAATCATATTTTGCTTTTCCGGATCGGTAGTAATAGTAACCCTGCCACTGTCAATAAAAGGTTTTTTTGAAAATATAGCGCAGCCATCCACAACCTTTACACCATTATATAATCTGAAAAAGCCATCGTTTGAAAAGAAGTGATAAGTGTAACCCATGGCCAGCATTTCATCCTGTATGAATGTATTGGTATCATAATCGGTAATAATATTCAGGAATTCCTGCATGCAAACAACATCGGGATTATTGTTTTTTACCACCTGTAAAATGTGGGACCACTTAACCGATTTTGGATTAGAAGAAACAAATCCCTGCACATTCCAGGTAAGTATTCTCAATGATGAATCTTTCTTTTGAATATTAAATGAGGCAGGCGCATTAAAGGCAACTGTTTTGAGAAGATTGGGCAAACCAAAAAACAAGCTTATAAGCATAATGCCTCCTAACATCTTTCTTCTTACAAATAAATTTGTAACGGCTAATATCATTACCGCTAAAAAGCAGTAAGGAAACCAAAGTGCAAATAATGGTATAAACGAAAAAGAAAATGGTGAAATATAAGCGCTAAAACAGGAAACGAGGAAAACTGCAGTTAATATAATGCAACCGCAGACCCATGTAAACCTTATAAGTTTTTTCATGAATTAATACCGGGCTAAAAATTTTCTTTGCTTGCTTTTTTCAAAAATTCTTTTTCTTCTTCGGTAAGAAGATGATAGCCTTGTTCGTTTATTTTATCAAGAATTTCATCAAGTTTCTGCTGGCTGAAATGATGGGTTTTTTCAAAAGGTATGCGCGTGGCTTTATAGTAAAGCTGCTGATGCGTAGTTTCTGTATATTTTTTTTCGGGATTGAAAAGATCATTTACCCAGTTAGCCAGGTCTGTTATCCACTTGCCTATATCCCTGCCGTGTTTTAGCTGGTAAATAAAGAAGAAACCTGTGGCCCCGGCAACAATGTGGCTTATAGCCACCGTTCCGCTATGGCTCAACCCAATCGTGCCTAAATCTATTGCTGCAAAAACCAATGTAAGCACCCATAAAGGAATACCTCCGTTAAGCATGGGCAAAATCCGGAATTTGGGCGAAAGTGCGGTAGTAGCAACTGCAATAGCCATTACCGGTGTGCCGGCGCCCATTATATAAATAGCAGCGGCATTTGCATGTATGGAAGGTATGAGGTTGGCTGTAATAATAAAACTCAGGCCACCAAAAAAACCGCCGTATAAATAAATTGGGAAGAGCTTATTGTTGCCCGCCAGGTCCTGCAAAATATACCCGAAACACCAAAGCCATAATAAGCTGCTTATAAGATACCAGATGCTGTTATGGGCAAACATGTAAGTAATCAGCGTCCAAGGGCGGGTGAGTAACTGGTAACCATCTACCGGCAGGGCAACCCAGCTGTCAATACCGGCAGTGTTTGTATTTTCTATGCCTGCCGTTAAATAAAAAATAACTTTTACCGAAAGTATGCCTGCAAAAAACAAAGAGTTGAGA
Source organism: Parafilimonas sp. (assembly GCF_051953455.1). NCBI lineage: Bacteria > Pseudomonadati > Bacteroidota > Chitinophagia > Chitinophagales > Chitinophagaceae > Parafilimonas > Parafilimonas sp. The sequence goes on from NZ_JBQCIT010000016.1 coordinate 23,681, forward strand.
ATGATGAGCCAGGTAAGGGCATTGGTATCATCGCCTATTAAAATCTTTTTTTTTCTATTTTGTTCTCTTACAGCCATATATTTTGCAAAATTGAAATTAGAAAATATCAATAAAATGTTCGCCGGTTTGTTTTATTCCAGAAATACACTAAAGCTAAACCAAAAATTGCGCCACCTAAATGTGCGAAGTGGGCCACATTATCGCCGGCGCTGTTTTGTAAAGCCATCATTAATTCAAACCCTGCATATATAATTACGAACCATTTTGCTTTTAGTGGCAGGAAAAAATAAATATATATATAGGTATTGGGAAATAAATAACAAAAAGCGGCCAGGCAGCCAAAAACGGCCCCGGAAGCGCCTAAAGTAGGCTCGTTTAAACGGGCTGTTACAAAACTGTTGGCAATTATGTAAGCATTTTGAGCAATAGACCCATCAGAAGTATTATTCCGCCATTCGTTTATAATGCTGGAAACCACGTTGTTCCTAAAAGCATCAGCTACATGATGTTCGGCCACGAAGTTTTCAAAATTACCAAAAGTGAAATTGCTTTTCAAAGCGTTGAAATCATTCACCACAGAGCTGGTTTCAACATACAATACAATCATGTGCAGCAGGGCGGCGCCAAGCCCGCATACAATATAAAATGTAAGAAATTTTTTTGGCCCCCAAAGATTTTCCAGTACAGAGCCAAACATCCATAAGGCAAACATATTGGAAAGAATATGGGTAAAGCTGCCATGCATGAAAAGATGGGTTACAAACTGCCAGGGCTTAAACAAGGGGCTTTGCCATGTATGCAAGGCAAACAGATCGTTCATTAAAGTAGGATTACTGCTGCTTTCCACTGTTTTCTGTATAAGAAATACCAGCACGTTTATAATAACGAGATTTTTGATTATCAACGGTAATATCTGGAAACCACCTGGCCTGAATTCTCTCATTCAATCAGTTTAATTAGTTCTTTAATTTTAATTGTATAACGTTTTCTATGTGATGCGTATGCGGAAACATATCAACCGGTTGTATTTTTTCAACAGAATATTTTTCCCCGAGTATTTGCAAATCCCTTGCCTGTGTTGCAGGATTGCAACTTACATATACAACGAGCGGTGCTTCAATGTGCAACAGCTTTTCTGAAAGCTTATTGTGCAACCCTGCCCGCGGAGGATCAACAATGATAACATCAGGCTTGCCTTCTTTTTCAAAAAAATCATCTGTACATATATCAATAACATCCCCTGTATAAAAAGACGTATTTGCAATGTTGTTTAAAGCAGCATTTTCTTTTGCATCATCAATAGCTTCGCTGATAACTTCTACACCAACAATTTTTTTCGCCAGCCCGCTTACAAAGATACCAATGCTGCCGGTGCCGCAATATAAATCATACACCACTTCTTTGCCCGATAATTCTGCAAAATTGCGGGCAATTGTGTACAGCTTTTCTCCCTGCCTTGTATTGGTTTGAAAAAAAGATTTCGGGCCTATTTTAAATTGATAATCCTCCAGCCTTTCCACGATATAACCTTTACCGTAAGCCACCTGCGGTATAAGATCGTAGATGCTGTCGTTGCGTTTGCCGTTGATGGTGTAAAGCAATGTGGTAACCTGCGGAAATTGCTGCCTTATAAAATCAAACAGCAAGTGCATGTTAGCTTCATGTTCATACGCCAGGATAATATTCAGCATTATTTCACCGGTGGTGGCAATGCGCACCATCATATTCCTGAGCCAGCCCGCATGTTGCTTAAAATCATAAAACGGAAAATTATGCTCACGGGCAAAAGCGGCAATGCCATTTCTTAAAGCATTGGTAGGTTCTGCCTGCAGCCAGCATTTATGTATGTCAACCACTTTATCAAAAACACCTTTGGCATAAAAACCTGCAACGCTGGTATTGGCAATGCTTTCTGTATCTTTTCCATCACGCAGCATTTGCCTGAACTCATTTTCAGGAATGAATTTTTTTGATGAAAATGAATACTCAAGTTTATTCCTGTAAAATTTAGTTTCTGTTGCGCCAACTATATTTTGCATTTCCGGCAACTGCACTTTACCTATCCGCTTCAATACATCAAACACCTGCTGCTGCTTGTATTCAAGTTGCTTTTCATACGGCAGCATTTGCCACTGGCAGCCACCGCATACGCCAAAATGTTCACAGAAAGGCACAACCCTGTTATCGGAAAATTTTTTTATGCGGAGCGGAAAACCTTCAGCCCAGTCTTTTTTGCTTTTGTATAATTGTACATCAGCAACGTCGCCGGGCACTACGTTTTCAACAAAAATAACTTTCCCATCAATCCTTGCAATAGATTTTCCTTCTGCTGCATAATTTTCAATTAAAATATCTTCAAGTATTACTTTTTGTCTTCTTTTTCTCACGGCTGCAAAATAAATTCATTCAGTTTTGGAATAGTATAAATTAACATGTTATAATAATGATGTTTAAAAATTTCTTTTGGTATGATTATTATCCGGCCTCTTAAATTATGTAGATGCCGGCGGGCTTTAAAAAGCTGCTTTTATAACAGGAGGAAATTTGTTCTATATATTTTATTTTGATTTAGATGGTTACTGATTAATTACCATTCACACGCGGTTAACAAAAGCAAAGGGATATTGAAATATCTTTATGCCCAATTTTAAACCAATGAGAATATTTTTGGCTGCAGCAATTTTAATGTTCTGCACTTCTCTTAAAGCCCAGTTGCAACCAGGATACGAGGTAAAAGCCACTACCGATTTTAAGAACGCGAAAATGTATCTTGGTACTTATTATGGTAAAAATAAAAGGCTATCAGATTCTGCTATAGCAGATGCCAATGGCCTGGCCATTTTTAAAGGAAGCGCAAAATTACCGCAGGGCATTTACTTTATAGTATCGCCGAAATATGTAATACTCTTTGAACTGCTGATGGATGAAAAGCAGCATTTCTCACTGGCTTATGATTCTACCAAACCGGGTGAAATAAAATTTACCGGCTCGCCGGAGAATGAATTGTTTTCTGATTATACCATCTTTCTTTCCAAAGTTTCACCATCACTCAATGCGCTCCAGCAAAAAATGAAGGCGGCTAAAACCGCTGCTGATTCATCTGCGGCGGCGAAGGATCTCGCTGCAAAAGCAGGTGAATTAACAGCATTCAGAAATAATATCGTTAATAATAAGTCTAACAGCCTGCTGGCGAAACTGCTGGAAATTGCAAAGGTGCCCGAAAGGCCGCAAATGCCAAAACGTGAAGACGGAACGCTGGATTCGCTGTATCCATTTTATTATGTAAAGGATCATTACTGGGATAGTGTTGATTTTAATGATGACATGATATTGCACACGCCTTTTTTTGATTCGAAGCTTGATGAATATTATAAATATTATGTGTCACCCAACCCCGATTCAATCATTAATGAAGTGAATTATATGATGCTTGCTTCAAGGGAAAATAATGATGTGCATACTTATCTTCTGGGAAAGTTTACTGATAAATACATCAATCCGGAATTCATGGGGCAGGATAAGGTTTTCCTGTTTTTATTTCAGAACTATTATTCAAAAGGCGATACAACCTGGCTGAATGAAAAGCAGCGCAAATATATTTTTGACCGGGCCTACAGTTTAATGGCCAACCAGATAAATGAGCAGGCATCTCCGCTTGAACTTTCAGATACATCCGGCAGGGCACTATCATTGTATAACATTAAAGCGCCATTAACGTTTGTTGCTTTTTGGGATCCGCATTGCGGGCATTGTAAAACGCAGATTCCCAGGCTCGATTCTTTTTACACAGCGAAATGGAAGAATGAAGGTGTAAAAATTTTAGCGGTTTGCACTAATGATGCTGTTGTTGACGACTGGAAAAAATTTATTGTTGACAATAAATTGAATGGCTGGTATCATGGTTATGAAACACCACAGAAGAAAGCGGAGCTTGCTGCCAACAAACAGCCCGATTACCGGCAGCTATACGATATATTTCAAACGCCAAGTTTCTTTTTGTTAGATGAGCATAAAAAAATAATAGCCAAAGGGCTAAGCCTTGAACAATATGATGAACTGATTGCTGCCAAACTAAAATCATTACCGGTTTCCCAATAACTGTTATGAAAAAGATTGTTTTCTTATTTGCCTGTTTTGCAACTGCGGCAAGTATTGCTAATGCGCAAACTCTGTTTACGTATGGAAAATATAAAGTTTCCAAGCAGGAATTTTTGGAAGCCTATAACAAGAACCCTGATTCTTCGGGTAACAGGCAGGAAAGAATGAAAGAATACCTTGACCTGTATATAAATTTCAAATTGAAACTGCAGGCCGCTTATGATGAAAAGATAAATACAAATGCAGAGCTGAAAGCCGAAACCGAAAATTTTAAAACGCAGCTCACAGATAATTTTATCAACAGGCAGGCAAATCTCGCAGGCCTCATACATGAAGCTTTTTTGCGCAGCAGAAAAGATATTTTAGTGCGGCAGGTGTTTGTTCAGTTTGACGGCGCTGATACCAGCGCGGCGTATAATCAAATATCAAAAGCGCTGGGCGAGTTAAAGGCGGGTAAAAATTTTGAAAAAATTTCTGTTCAGTATTCCAACGTTAAAGCTGTAAAGGATGTCAAAGGAACTGTTGGCTACATAACTGTATTCACCTTGCCTTATTCAATCGAAAATATTATTTATAATCTCAAGCCGGGGGGCTTTTCAGCAATATATAAATCAGGCGCAGGTTATCATATTTTTAAAAACGCAGGTGAAAGGGCCGCTATTGGAAGAAGAAAAATTCAGCAACTATTATTTGCTACGCATGATTTTTATTCTGATGCGCAATTGAATGAAGTGAAGCAGCAGGCTGATTCTGCATATAATCTTTTGCAAAATGGTACTTCATTTACCGCATTCATGCCGTTATACGGCCATAATTATGATGGTAACGCCCCGGATAATACTATTGAGATAAAAGCAGGTGAATACACCAGTGATTTTGAAAAAGAAGCTTTTGATTTGAAAGAAGCAGGTGATGTTTCAAGACCGTTTAAAACTGCGTATGGCTACAACATAATCAGGCTTGTTGAAAAACTGCCGGTGCCTTCCCATGAAGATGATGCAGCATTTGAAACTTATCTGCAAACCCAAATACAAAATTCAGGCAGGCTTGATGCGGCTAAAAATAAGCTTGTTAAAACCTGGCTTGGCATAACAGGTTTCAAAGAAACAAATTATAATAAAAATGATTTATGGATATATACTGACAGTTTATTAAGAAATACCGGCAGAATATTTGCATCATACAAAGCCTTAAAGCCGGAAACGGTTTTATTTCAATTCACAGGCAGGAAATTTACAGTTGAAGATTGGCTCAGTTACCTGCAATCCCGGAATATATTTTCAAGAAAGGAGCCTTCTGGTTACAGCAGGCAAATGGATGATTTTATTTGGCTAAGCTGCAATGAATATTACAGGTTGCACATTGAGGATTTTGATTCTTCAATTTCAGAACAGCTAAAAGAATTTTATGAGGCGAATATGCTTTTTTATATTATGGATAAGCATGTGTGGAGCAAAGCTTCTAATGATACCGCAGGTTTAAAGAAGTATTATGAATTGCATAAAAGCAATTATACATGGCAAAAAAGCGTTACTGCACTTGTACTATCGGCGCCTGGGAAAGCTATCGCAGATTCAATTGCGGTGAAGATAAAAAATAATCCTTCCAAATGGCGAGGCATTGTGGCAGCTTATAATGAAGTATATGCTGACAGCAGCCGGTTTGATGTAAATGAATTGCCGGTAAAAGCAAAGATTGAACATGAGGTGAATTTTCAAACATTGCCCGAAAGCAACGAGGCAGGGAACGTTTATACTTTCGTTCACGTATTAAATCTCAATGATAAGCCTGCGCAAAAAAGTTTTGAAGAAGCCAGGGGGGCCGTTATAAACGATTACCAGGAAGAGATTGAAAAGACTTGGATAAAAAATCTCAAAATGCAATACCCTGTTTTCATAAATGAGCCTGTTTTGAAAGCGCTGCATTAAATATATTAATTAACAAATACTTAGTAAAAAACATAAATATTATGTATTTTTTAAAAAATAATATCCCTGTTTGTAGGCTTCTATATTTTGTTAATGTTAATTTTGCACGCATTCCACATGGATATAAAACCCAAAACCACAAATAATTCTTCATGGTACAAGTAATTACTGGGACTTTAATAGGTTACGTACTAACTTTCTTCCTGCTGCCTTTAGTAATCAAATTTGCAAGTGATAATAATCTTTACGATGTTCCGGATGAGCGTAAAAGACATAATCACGGTGTTTCTTCATTAGGGGGTGTTGCTATATTCTCGGGCCTTATTATGAGTTTGCTTTTAGTGTCTGATTTTAATAAGATGCACCTTGATTTCCAGTATTTCATTGCAGCATTTTTTATTATTTTCAGCGTTGGTGTTGTAGATGATATTTTTGTTTTAAAAGCCTGGAAAAAATTCCTCGGCCAGTTTCTTGTTGCCGCCATGCTTACTTTAAAAGCAGGTGTGTTAATTACAAGCCTTCATGGTTTTTTGGGGATATATGAACTAAGTTTTGGCGCAAGCGTTTCCATAAGCTTTTTTACCATTTTATTACTCATCAATTCTTTTAATCTTATTGATGGCGTTGATGGCCTTGCAGGTTCCTTAGGTTTTATTTCCTGCCTTTTATTGGGAGTTTTCTTTTTAATGAATAATGTTTTTACTTATGCCATACTCGCATTTTCAATGTGTGGCGCACTGCTTGGATTTTTGATGTATAATTTTCCGCCTGCAAAAATTTTTATGGGCGATTCCGGTTCAACTTTAATTGGATTAATTACTGCCATACTTGCTATAAAATTTGTTGAAAGCGGCCCTATACAATCAAGCCTTGCAAACCAGTCAACACCGGTAATAGCATTTGGTATCCTGCTTATACCATTAATGGATGTATTGCGTGTATTTGCACTCAGGATATATAAAAAACAATCTCCTTTAATACCAGACAGGAATCACCTGCACCATCTTTTGCAGAATAAAGGCCTGTCGCATGCTGAAGTAACTATTACTTTATTACTTTCTCAATTTCTTTTTGCCGGGATTACATTCATTTTACAGGACATTAATATTAATATAATCCTGGGGATACAGTTTGTCGGTTATTTCACTTTGGTATATGTGGTAAATAAGTATATCCCTGTTCGCAAAAAAATGCATATTGTACCTGCCGAAATTACAAGCACCAGCCTGCAGGGCACCACTAAGGTTTACCAGATTTACCCGGCTGCAGAGAAAGTTTCTGTTGGGGAAGATTCTTAATTTTTTTTGAATCCTTAGATTTGCGCATCTAAAATATACTATTATGGATCCGGAAGAATTGGAACTGGTTATGGATGATGCCGAATCGTCTATGCAAAAAGCTATTAGTCACCTGGAAGTTGAGTTAACAAAAATCCGTGCAGGCAAGGCAAACCCTGCTATGGTTGATGGAATCTTTGTCGAATATTATGGGAACCCTACTCCAATTGCACAGGTAGCTAATATTTCGATACTCGATGCAAGAACAATAAGCATTCAGCCCTGGGAAAAAAATATGTTGCAAGCAATTGAAAAGGCAATATTACAGGCGAATATTGGCATAACTCCGCAAAACGATGGTAACCAGATAAGGCTTTTTCTTCCACCTTTAACAGAGGAAAGACGTAAAGAACTTTTTAAGAAAGCAGGTGCCGAAGGAGAGCAGTCCAAAATTGCCATACGAAACATCAGGAGGGATGCTATTGAGGAAATAAAACGCCTGCAAAAAGATGGATTAAGTAAAGATGCAGCGGCTGATGCAGAAGAATCCGTGCAGCAAACAACAAATAAATTTATAACGCTTGTTGACAAACATCTTGCTGCAAAAGAAAAAGAGATGATGGCTATATAAAGTTTGATTCTAATAATATTTTAAAGGGTTTCAATTATTGAAACCCTTTATTTTTTATTTATAATTTCGTCTCAAACCGGAGTAACACCTAAAAATTTTCAGATGCATGAGCCATAATAAATAAAATGCATATTACATCAATTGTTATGTTTGCAATCCCGGAAACATTCATGTAGCGTTAGGCAGTTCAATAAATAAATCATTCAAAATATTCTTGTACAAAATCTTTATCATAAAACAATAATATGGCTATGAAAAAATATGCTGATATAGGCCTTATAGGGCTTGCTGTAATGGGCGAAAACTTAGTGCTTAATATGGAAAGCAAAGGCTTTACGGTAGCTGTTTATAACAGAACGGTTGAAAAAGTTGACAAGTTTATGAGTGGAAGAGGGGCTGGTAAAAACTTTATTGGCGCCCATTCTATTGAAGAACTGGTGGCTTCCCTTGAAAGGCCCCGTAAAGTAATGATGCTTGTAAAAGCCGGTCAGCCGGTTGACGATTTCATAGAACAGATTATCCCGCATCTTGAACCCGGTGATATTATTATTGATGGCGGCAATTCACATTTCCCCGATACTATTCGCCGTACAAAATATGTGGAAAGCAAAGGATTCCTTTATATCGGCACCGGTGTTTCAGGCGGTGAAATAGGTGCCCTTCGCGGCCCTTCCATCATGCCGGGTGGAAGTGCTGCAGCCTGGCCTGCCGTGAAAAATATTTTTCAATCTATTGCTGCAAAAGTTGAAGATGGCTCACCTTGTTGCGACTGGGTGGGCAGCGATGGCGCCGGACATTTTGTAAAGATGGTGCACAACGGTATTGAGTATGGCGATATGCAGATTATTTGTGAAGCCTACCAGATAATGAAAGACTTGCTGGGCATGACAACCGACGAAATGCATGAAGTTTTTAAGAAATGGAACAGTGAAGAACTCGATTCTTATCTTATAGAAATTACAGCCGATATAATGGCTTATAAAGATAAAGATGGCGTGCCCATGCTGGATAAAATACTCGATACTGCAGGGCAGAAAGGCACCGGCAAATGGACAGGCACGGTGGCGCTTGACATGGGCGTGCCATTAACATTGATTGCCGAATCTGTTTTCGCCCGCATGGTATCTGCGCAAAAAGATATGCGTGTGGAAGCATCCAAAGTGTTAAGTGGCCCTAAGCCTGCATTTAATGGAGATAAAGCACAAATGCTTGATGATTTAAAGATGGCGCTGTATGGTGCAAAGCTTGTTTCTTATGCGCAGGGTTACGATTTGCTGATGGCTGCCGCAAAAGAATATAAATGGGATTTACATTACGGCGATATAGCGCTCATGTGGCGTGGCGGTTGTATTATCCGCTCTGCATTTTTAGGTGACATTAAAAAGGCATTTGATAAAAATCCAAGCCTGGCGCACCTGCTGCTTGATTCATTTTTTGCACAAAAAACCGAAGCAGCGCAAAATGGCTGGCGCCGGGTTTGCGCTGCGGCTTTAACCAATGGCATTCCGGTGCCGGCATTGGCTTCTGCGCTTTGCTATTTTGATGGATTCCGCAGCGAACGTTTGCCGGCAAATCTTTTGCAGGCGCAGCGTGATTATTTTGGCGCACACACGTATGAGCGCGTTGATAAACCCCGCGGTGAATTCTTTCATACCAACTGGACGGGTGAAGGCGCCGACACGGTTTCAACTGCTTATAATGCGTAAATTATATCAGTAAAAGGGTTACAAAAAAATGCATCAGCAAACGCTGATGCATTTTTTTGTTGGCAGCAGGCTGCGCTTGTCCAACTTGAATAAGACCCAATGTTGTATGTGCGTGCTGTTGTTAAGCTGGTGGAAAGGAAGGTGAGGGTGGTGTCGCCAAAGTCAGCAGGTTACCATCAGGGTCATAAACTTGTGCCAATGTCGAATAGTCTCCCTGAATATCGTCCCCGAGTACGATTCCAACACCCTGAAGTCTTTTACGTTCGGCAGCCACATCATCAACATAAAGGAACATGGTTCCTTTGCCTGCAATCTCTTTATCGGTAGAAAGCGCCAATCCACTCTGGTTAAATAGCTCCCATTGCACCAGCGTGTTCATCGGACGGTTATCAGGTCCACGACCAAGCAGCCTGGTATACCAAACTTCTGCCCTCGGAAGGTCTGTTGTGAGTAGGGAAGTGTAGATCTTTTGGAGTTTCATCATAGTAAATATTTAGAGGTTCAACTAATAATTTGTAATAGTTTTTTATTTGGTTGGAGCTTGTAAAAGTAACGGCTTGAACGGTGTGGTGCTACTCTGTGCTTCTTTTTCCCGCAACTGAAGCCAAATCATGAACTAATGTACAAGTTTTTTATACTGCTAAAGCCGACTAACCGGTATATTGTTGCGCTCCAGAAAAAAATCACAGGTGGTTACACCTGCGATTGTTGAATGCCGGTTTTATGCCAGGCTTTGCCCTATCAGCAAATGGGTACTTAGTACAATCCTGTTCCAGAGATTGATGGTAACCACGGCCATGATAATGTCTGCAATTTGGGTTTCGCTAAAAAATTGTAAGGCCTTTGCGTAGGTGTCATCCGATAATCCATTTTGATGGATTAACGTTATTTCTTCGGTTATGGCCAGCACTATTTTTTCTTCATCCGTAAAAATATCTCCGGCTTCCCGCCAGGCATTCAGTAAAAAAATGCGCTGGTTAGTTTCACCATTTTTAATGGCGTCCTGCGTATGAATGTTGATACAAAATGCGCAACCATTAATTTGGGAAGCGCGGATTTTTACAAGTTCCCTGGTTGTTTTGTCTATAGAACATTGTGTCAGATACGTTTCTAAACCAACCATTGCTTTTAAAGCATCTGGCGTTACTGCTTTAATGTTAAATCTTTTTTGCATTGTAGTATTCTTTTAAAATTGTTCAATGCAAAATTGAAAAATGCCAAAGAAGTAAAACTTAAACTGGTTTAAGAAAGGCGCTTCTTCCGGATTTCACTTAAATATTCGGGTGTAAATCCCAAAAAAGATGCGAGTAAGTATTGCGGGATGCGCTGCGCAAATTCGGGATACCTTTCTACCGATTGTAAATAAAATGCTTCTTTGGAAAGCGAGAAAAGATACTTTACCCGCATTTGAGCAGCTGCATAAGCCCGCTGGTAAATAAAACGGAAATAGCGTTCCATTACCGGAAAGGCTTTTACCAGTTTTTCCTGGTTATCCTGGGTGATGTAAAGTATCCTGGATTTTTCTACGGCCTGGATATAAAATGCTGAAGGAGTTTTGTGTTCGTAAGCAATGTTGTCGGTCATCCACCAGGTTTCTATGGCAAATTCGGTGGTTTGTTCAATGCCTTTTTCGTTGATGAAAAACTTGCGCAGCAAGCCGTCCAATACAAAATAATGATGTTTGCATATTTGTCCTTCTTCTAACAAATTTTCTTTTTTAGCCACATTTTTGATGGTTAAGAATTTTTGAATGGCATCAAATTCATCGGTTGAAACCTGTGCGAATTTGTCTATATGCTTTTTAAAAATATGCAACATGGAGGATTTGGTGTGTTGTTTTTATGAGTGTATGTAATGTTAAAGGCTTGGCGAAGTGCGAATAATAGCGCTTAGTCAGCCGGTAACTGAAGCCAAATTGAATTCCGTCGTCCTGGTAACTGAAGATGATTAGTAAAACAACTGCTGAAGCTGCGTAATGTCTGCCCCGCTTTTGGCAATACATTTGTTGAACTAAACCTACGGAAGCCTTCCGCACTATCCGTAACTTTAGTCCTCACCAAAAAGAAAAAAATATGACAACGAAAAAAAATCGCCGGAAGAACTGAGGTATAATAAGTACCTCAATCGCGCCTGCCGTGAAGTTAATGGCTTTACAGCACTCTTACAACGTTTCGAACGCAATATCTCTGTGCTGGGCCGTAGCCGCAGAACCTTTGATAACTACAGCCGTCATGTAGCCGCCCTCGCATTACACTTTCAATGCCTGCCAACAGAACTCGAACCAGACCAGGTGCAGGATTACCTCTATAGCCTGCAGCAACGCAGCCACACACCTTCCCAAACCTATTTTAAACATACAGTGTATGGCCTGCGCTTTTTATTAAAAACAGAAGGCCTGCCTTATAGTTACCTCAAACTGCCGGCAATAGCCCGCTCTAAAAAACTGCCCGTAGTATTAAGCCGCCGGGAAGTATGGCAAATGCTTAAAACAGCATCATTGCTTAAACATAAACTGCTGGTGGGTTTACTGTACGGATGTGGCCTTCGCTGTATGGAGGTACGCAACCTGGAAGTAAAGCATCTTGATCTTGACCGCAGGTTATTGCACATCGTACAAAGCAAAGGCAACAAAGACCGCCTGGTACCCCTAAGCGAACATCTTATCCGTGGCATTAAAACCTATATAAACATAGAGCATCCTGTAAAATATCTTTTTGAAGGCAAGGGTAACCCCGAAGGCAAAGGTTTCGATGGCCGCTACAGCCAGCGTGGCGTGCAATGGGCAGTAAAACGCATTGCAAAAGATGCAGGCATCATTAAAGAAGTGAACGTGCACATGCTGCGCCATAGTTATGCCACGCATTTGCTGGAAGATGGCGTTAATATCATCATGGTTCAAAAGCTGCTGGGCCATGCCAATATAGAAAACACCATGGTGTACCTGCACATCTGTACCCCACCGGATAAGCTGCCGCAAAGCCCGCTGGATAAAGTGTTTGCCTTATGCAGCCGCAGTGGGAAGTAGCCCATGTATTGCAGCGCACCCATCTGTCATCGCTTCGCCTCACCATCCATCAGCAAAAAACATTGCGGGCTATTGAGCAATGCCGCACGGCAGCCCTGGGCGGGCATATAGATGCCTGCAGCAGTTGCGGCAGCATAACCATCAGCTACAACAGTTGCCGCAACAGGCATTGTCCCAAATGCCAGGGGCATAAAAGAGAAGCATGGGTACAGCAGCGTGAAGCAGACCTCTTGCCCTGCACCTACTACCATGTAGTGTTTACGCTGCCGCCAGCATTGAACAGACTGGCTTTGCAGCAACCGGTAATGGTGTATGACGCCTTGTTTAAATCGGTATCGCTTACACTTAAGCAGTTTGGCGCCACAGCAGGATTGCGCCTGGGCATAATAGCCGTACTGCATACCTGGGGGCAGAACCTCTCATTACACCCGCACCTCCATTGCATAGTGCCCGGCGGAGGCATTAATGCAAATGGTTTATGGCAACAGCAATTGCGCAGCAACAAATACCTCTTTGCTGTAAAAGCCTTAAGCAAAGTGTTCAGGGCAAAGTATGTGCAGCAGTTAAGGGCAGGTAGTATTGATGATAAACAGCTCATTGAAAGTTTATTTCAAAAAGACTGGGTGGTGTATGCCAAACGGCCATTTGGCGGGCCTCAACAGGTGATTGAATACCTCGGCCGTTATACACACAAAGTAGCCATCAGCAACCACCGCATACAAACTGTAACGGACAACGAAGTAAGCTTTAGCTATAAAGATTATAAAGACAGCGGCGCCACAAAGCTGATGACACTAAGCAACGAAGAATTTATCCGCCGCTTTGCACAGCACATTTTACCGCACCGCTTTGTGCGCATACGGCATTACGGCATCTTAAGCAGCACCTGGAAACGCGGCAAACTGCAGGCATTGCAACACAGCTTAAAGGTTACCCGCAAAACAGCACCTGTAAAAACATGCATCAGAAAATGCCCTTGTTGTAAAACGGGAACATTAATAACCATTGAAGTGTTTGGCAAACGTGG
>NZ_JBQCIT010000017.1:0-43494 GCF_051953455.1 Parafilimonas sp.
TCTGTGCGATACCTGTGGCAATAGCTTTCCCTACGCCCGAAGTACCACCCGTAACTAAAAACGTTTTGTTTTTTAATTCCATTTTCTAATTTTTTGTTTGTGTAAAATTCCACAACATTCAGAAAACAGATGTACGTGAAATGCGTTTTGTTGTAGCCAAAAAATCACCTTGCCGTATGCGTGGTAGTCGGGATTTAGTCTCTCGTTCAATGCCTGTACAGTGGTAGGTTTAGCCTTACACCCAACACAAAGAATACTACGTCTCCTCATTCACAAAGGATTCTGTTAAGGAGTTGAATTAGACAAGCAATTTAGCATAAGGAGTTATGAAATTCAAGAAATGAAGAGAATTTTTTATACACTTGAATTACTTTACAGCTTCAATCCGGAAACAATAATATAAGCGCAGGCCATGCTAAGATTTCAACGCAGGTATGTTATTTTCTTTGTCATATTACTTTTAATTGAAGTTATTATTGCATTACTTGCCCGTGACAATTTTATACGGCCTTTTTTCGGAGATTTCCTGGTCGTTATTTTAATCTGCTGTTTTATTAGATCATTTTTCAATACACCCTGGTAATGATGGCCATTGACGTGCTGCTGTTTTCATACCTTATGGAAGTGCTTCAATATTTTAATCTTGTAAAAAATGCTCGGGCTTCAAAACTCCAATCTTGCCATGGTCATGATCGGGACTTCATTTGAATGGACAGACTTAGTAGCTTATACGTTGGGCATCGGGCTGGTTATATTGCTGGATAAAAACAAACAGCCGGCATCTAAATGAAGAATGCATAAATCTTAATGCATTAAACATACTTTACAGGTGCAAATCCTTTCGATATCTGACAAGCTAAGATATCTTAGCGGAATGTCAAGCTGCGAAAGCTTTTATTGGTTTTGTAACGAACCTTAAACAAGCGGCTCTCTCCAAACCTAACAGACGCGATGGCATGATGCTTCCCCGAAGATGGTAATGTATCACTGTGCCATGCCACAGAATCGTTGCCATCACGATAGTAATTAAGCAATACACTATCAAATGCAATCCCGCATGCCTGCTCAACACGTTCCTTTATTTCCAATAATACCGGCGGCCATGCCGGTGTTGCGCTGCTATACCACGCAGTAAGTCCCGGATCAGGAATCAATTTGTCGTACATCTTGCGTGTACGTTGTTTCCAGGGTGAGCCTTCCAATAAAACTTGATAATAGTAATCCGATTTATCTTTTTCAAAAAATCGTTCCTATAACTTTAATGGTTACTCAGCCTTAACCGGCCACTTATCCGTTCTAAAAGGCGCTAATGGCAATTCTTCTTCGCTAAAAATATTGCCTGTGGCTGTATCAGAGAAACAATACCTGGCTGCTATAGGTTTTGATACCTTTTTGCTCCATACTTCAAGTATATTTTTCTTTATAACAACTTCAGCAGGATAAAATATACTATCAGCTCCGGCAACAAATAATCCGGTTGCTTTTTTGCCTTTTAATTTTAAACCATTTGGCGCATTATCAATAGTAATAATTATTTTATTTTGGTTGATGTGGAAATCTTTTAGCACAGGGCTTTTATATACAGTGCCCGAAATATTATAATGGTCACCCAATGCCCAATTGGCTAACCGCAACCCCACATTATGTTTATCTGACGGGTGAACATTATGCACATCGCTCACAAGGTCATTTATAACTACCATACCAACATTTGTATAATTTGAAGTTTCGCTTTGCGCTTCGCGTAACAGCGCTCCTGTATTTTTTAACGCATAACTAAATGGTGCTATCTGAACAAAATAAAAAGGCATATTATTATTCCATCTTCTTCGCCAGGCGTCAATCATTGAAGTAAAAAGATGTTTATAGGCGTAAGCGTTGATTGTATTATTTTCTCCCTGGTACCAAATTGTTCCGGCAACAGAAAAATTGGTAATGGGCGCAATCATTGCATTATAAGCATATCCCGGCAAATTAGGACATTGACCATTCGCCGCTATTTTTGCGCTGGCTTGCTGCAAAAAAGTATCACGCTGAATAATACTATCAGGTGTCCAGACTTCTGCAGAAGTGCCGCCCCAGGCTGCTTCTATCAAACCAATTGGAACGTTCATTTTTTGCTGTAAATGCTTTCCAAAAAAATAAGCAACCGCGCTAAATTCTTTTAAAGTGTTGCTATCGCAAATATCCCAGTTACCGGTACAATTTTTTTGAGGAAATGACGCCGTGGCTTTTGCTATTTTGAAGAAACGAATATCAGCATGATTGGCAACGGGCAGTTCTTGTTTTATATCCTGCAAGCCCCAGTTGCCACACATTTCCATATTGCTTTGCCCGGAACAAACCCATACTTCGCCAATCATCACATTAGAAAGTAAAATCTTATTGTTAGCAGCAAGCGTTATCTTATAAGGACCTCCGGCCGCAGGTGTTTTGATTTTTAATTCCCATTCAGCATTGCCACTTACTGTAACCGGTGCATATGTTTTATTATCCCACGAAGTAGTTACTGCAACCTTTTCATTTGGTTCTCCCCAACCCCACAACTTTACTTCGCTTTGTTGCTGAAGCACCATATTATTGTTTATAACATCAGGTAACCTGATATTACTTTTTGCATATAATGAAATGAATAATAAAATAATAAATGAACCGTACTTCATAAGCGTTTCTGAATTATTTGAAGGAAGGGATAACATAACTGTACACATCATAACGCAGTTCACTCCACGCACTTTTTTCAGGAAAAGGATGCCCGGGATACAGTTCCTGGCTATTAGGTATACATTTTATCCTGATTCTTATATCAGAGCAGTTTTGTGTTACAGCAGCAGGTATTAAAAATTCATCATCATGAAAACGACGGTTTGAAGTTTTTACTTCATATACCCGTGAATCCAACTCGCCTTTCGGTCTTGATCTAACCCATGTATTGGAACCCGCCAAATACCAAACACCAATTTTTTTCCAGTCACTTTCAGCAGGTATTTTTTTATTCGAAACATCGGCAATAAAAACTTCCGCAGTTTGATTAGGATAACTGTAATCGAGTGTACGGCGCAATAACACACCCACATTATCCTTGCTGAGATGTACATTAAATGCTGATATGCCTGTTGTGGTGCGCCCATCTTCCTCATGTGCCGGATAGATTTCTTTTCCAATCAGATTTTTATAATCCTCGCGTTTTGAAAGGTCATAACCCCATGCGTTTGCAGGATAAACATCGGCACCCCATTCATACCTTGAGTAAATATTCTTTACCGCAGAAGCTTCAGGCGATAAGTAACCATGACGTTTTTCATCAGCCACATTGCCAATATCAAGTGAATCGGTTTTAATTAAAGAAGCAGCAGGTAAACCATACCAGTAACAAACGCTTTCATAATGTTCCTGCGAAACGTTTTCACTATGTTCAAAACGGATAACAGCTCTTTTGCCAAAAGGCATCAAATCAGCCCAGAGAAATCGGTAAGCCGACTGGATTAAATCTTTTTCATTTACAGCGGTTTTCTTCTCTGTTGAACCGCAGGGATGACCTGCAAAAGGCAAGGTCATATTTTCACCGCCCCAATAATCACCGCCACCCGCCCATTCTTCTGTGCCTGTTCCATAAGCCTGAGGCGTCTGACTGTCATCAAAAAAGAAACGCGGGTCGCCCTCAAGCGTATTTAAATATGCATTATGAGAAAATATAAATGAAGTGCCCATAAAATTGCCTGACCAATCCTCATGTCCTTCTATATTCTTCGTATCCAGCCAAACCATATCTTGTCCATATGCAGGTTTTGGAAAATCGCGGTACGTAGCATGAAAATAACTGCTGGTATTAGGCGAAGAATTCTTTAAATCTTCATAACGGATTTCATAGTTAATCGCTGCATCGTTCGCAGCAATATTCGTTAATTCAAATTTAGCCGATTTAAAAAACGGCATAGGATAATAACAGGCGAGCTCAATTATATTTTTTTTGTAATTGAAATGGATATTTATAGGCAGCCCTTTTACCAGGTATTCTTTTTTTTCACGATTAAAAAAAGTTCCCGCACCAAAAAATAAACAAAGCGGTGCATCTATGGAAGGATATTTTGCATCATCCCATGTAACACGCAAACGCATACGCTCTAATTGCTCTGCTTTATCTGCAGGTAGTGTTATCTTTAAAGCCCTTACCGTTGCCGCCGATTGAATTTTTGCCAGCGTTATTGTTTGTTTATCAAGATTGATTTTACTATTTATTTTTTTAATAGACTTCGGGGCAATATCTGTTCCTGCTTTATTAATTAAATCTATTACATCCTTATCCGGCACCTGCTGAATATTCCATGATTTAAGAGGCTTAGAAAGCGATTGTTCATTAGCATATAAATGATAGATGTAATAACCGGTTCCGTAAAAAGTTCTCGAATAAGCAAGCTGCAGCGAATCGCTGAAAGCCATCGGTATCCAGAGTAAATCTGCACCCTTGGTTACACCCCATGTCCACGCTAGTGGTTGCGGAAAAGGTTTGGCCGGAATAAATTCAGTTGACTTATATTTTTTATCTGCATCAACAGGGTCGGCAGTTGCTGTTTCTTTTACTATGTTATCCTTACCATCAACCATAAAATGCCAGGGCGTGCCATGCCAGTGATTCGCCCTGAAAAAATATAAAACACCTTTTCCTTTTACGTCCAGCGTTACATTTTCATCTTCTTTTTTCATGAACAAAAAGTTAGATGCATCAACGGGTCCGCCACTGCGGTCATACGTGCTCCGCATGTAGGCTCTTACACCAATACGCTGTTGTGGTAACAGGTTCCACATTCTAAAAGCATCGTATCCTGTTGGTATAACAGGCAGTTCTTTTTGCGCATTGCTTTGTGCCGGCACTCTACCAGGCAAGCACATTATCATCGCCAATAAAAAAAGATAGTGTTTACATCTATTCATTTGGTAATCGGTTTGCGGGTACAAATTCAATTTAGAAAATTACTTATGCTTATTTCTTTGAAGTATCGTTTAAGCATCCAATATCTAAATAGCACTCACTTTATCATTATATTTTCTTACCCGCAAAGCAGCCTGTTCCTTGTGCGCAGCAAATCCTTCCAGCTCACAAAGACGCATTGCATATTCACCCAACATAGCACTTGCTTCAGGTGTACAACGCTGGTAAGTACAGTTTTTTAAAAACTTCCCTACCCAAAGACCTCCTGTATACCTCGCCGCTTTCATTGTAGGCAATGTATGATTGGTTCCAATTACCTTATCACCATATGCCACATTAGTTTCAGGTCCCAGGAATAAGGCACCATAGTTTGTCATGTTATCAAGAAAAGTTTGCGGATTTTTAGTAAGCACTTCCACATGTTCGTAAGCAAGATTATCTGCTTCGCGTATAGCTTCGGCTTCATCTTCAACCAGCATAACCCTACCATAATCTTCCCACGCCTTACCTGCAATTTCAGCAGTAGGCAAATATTTCAGTTGTCTTTTAATTTCCAGTAAAGTTTGTTGTGCTATCGTTTCTGAAGTTGTGATTAAGGCAGCAGGAGAAGTTGGTCCGTGTTCTGCCTGGCCTAATAAATCACACGCAATCATTTCGGCATCTGCTGTTTCATCGGCAATTACCAGTATCTCGGTTGGGCCAGCCAGTAAATCAATTCCTACACGCCCGAACAATTGCCGCTTTGCTTCCGCTACATATGCATTACCGGGGCCGACAATCATATCAACAGGCAATATAGTTTCTGTGCCTATGGCCATTGCACAAATCGCCTGCACCCCGCCAAGTATATATATTTCATCTGCTCCTGCCAGGTGCATTGCACAAATAGTAGCATCCGGTATTTGCCCGTTGATAGGTGGCGTACAGGCAATTATCCGTTTTACGCCCGCTACTTTGGCTGTAATGATACTCATGTGCGCCGAAGCTACCATTGCATAACGCCCACCGGGAATATAACAGCCTACGCTGTTTACCGGGATATTTTTATGACCCAGAAAAACACCGGGTAAGGTTTCTACTTCAATATCATTAAGAGAATTTCGTTGTTGTTCGGCAAAAAACCTGATTTGTTTCTGCGCAAATTTTATATCCCTGATTACCTGTTTTGGCATACGGTCCATAACTTCTTTTACCTGTTCACCGGTAAGACGGAAGGAATCGGGCGACCAATTATCAAACACCCTTGAATATTCCATTACCGCATCATCGCCCTTCGTTTCTATCTCTTTTATAATTGTCTCTACTTTTCTTTTAATTGCTGAATTTTCCGTTTTAATATCAGTTTCACTTTTTCCCTGCTTGATATATTTTATCATAAGTATAAATTTAATATTCGCCGGAGGGCTTTTTTATTTTTTGTAAGGTGCTTACGGGTTCGCCGAAATTTGGGAAGCCATCTTTATTCCACGTAAATTTTTGTATGCGCGGACTCCTGGCGCCACCGCAACCTTGTCCGCTTTCGGCATTTGCGTGATAAATAATCCAGTTTTCTTTGCCGTCTTTTGATTGAAAGAAACCGTTATGACCCGGACCAAATACTTTATGTGGAATGCTCTTGCTGAAAACTGGCTGAGGATGTTTTATCCAGTCTGCAGGATTTAAAGGATTGCCGCCTGGTTTAAGCCTTAAAATACCTAATCCATAATCGTCTGTAGAACACTGGCTGACAGAAAATGTAATGAACAAATCACCCGTTGGATTTATAAGTGCTTCCGGGCCTTCATTTACCTGGCCGCCTATTTTTTCCCACTCATATTGCGGCATGGATATTTGAATGCGATGCGTTTTTAATGTCCATGGATTTTTCATTTCAGCTATATAAATACGCTGAATGTTATCCGTGTCAGATGCAGTGCCGCTCCATATAAAATATGTTTTGTGTTTATATTGAAATACAGAACCGTCTATTGAAAAATGATTGGCAGAAACATCTCTGATTTCTCCCTTATCAACCCATGTTCCTTTGGTTGGGTCAGCAGCATTGTTTTCAAGTACAAATACCCGTTGCGTTGCCAGGTTAGGACTACTTCCTGCGGAATAATATAAATACCATTTGCCCTGCAGGTAATGCAGTTCCGGCGCCCATATATTCCTGGAATGAACGCCGCTTGAAGGCGGCTGCCATACCACAACTGGTTTTACATGACCAACCTCCGTTATGGCTGAAGTTTTCCAAATAGAAATATTGCCTCCGTTTGTACTCATGTAATAATACACACCGTTTTTTTCTATCACCCACGGGTCTGCACCGCCGGGCAATAAAGGATTTTGAAACGTTGAATCTTTGTTTGCATTTTCATTTGACTGGGCTGATGCATCGTTTACAGATGTACTCAATAACACCACCATCTGGGTTATCCAAATAATTGATAGTTTTCTGAAATTTTGCTGCATTATGGCTAAAGGATTCTGTTCTTCTTAAAAGATTTTTCAATCATGCTATTATATCTATTGGGATGTTTTCATCATTTGGTTGATAACAGCCTGGCCCGTGTTTTTCATGTTTGATTTTTTGGTAACATCCCAAAAACTTTCATTCTTTTCTATCTGGATTTGTGTAGTAACAATCCAGCTTTGAATCCAACCGGTAAGTGTACACCAGGCGCCCCAACCCGCATCCGAATTGGAAGCCCAGTAATCCCAGCGTCCATAATCAAAAGCGCGAAACCATGCGCCATCCAAATCATTATGCTTTGTGCTTTGCACCTGTATTCTGGTTAAAAAATCGGATAGTTTATCAACTGCAGCTTTATATTGTTTATTCCCGGTTGCCTTCGCGGCTTCATTCAAACTAAACAGGGCGAAATTGCAGGTGTATAACATGCACGAAACTTTTTCACCATTCTTATCTATTAAGGAACCTTCATCCGAGCCATAATCGTTGTTTGTGTTTAAAGGCTTAAACATGCCTTTTCCTTTACCCAACTCCTCCTGTATAGCACCGCTTGCATCCTGGTATTTCAAAAGTTCACTTACCATTTTATCGAGCCACTGGCGGTTTTGTTCTGTATTCTCCACTCTTACCAGCCAGGCAAGCGGCAGAATCATGCGGGCCCGCTGCGTTTGCATGCTGCTGCCCCAAAGCCATTTATCCGGGTAGCCATCCATTGTTATTTTAATGGCTGCTTTCGTTCGTTCCAGTAATGGCGCATAGCCGGTTTTACTATATAGCCATAAATAGCAAGCCCACATCCATGATTCAAAATGCGGTGAAATATGCACCACGTCGCGGTTATAATAATACTGCCATCCGTTTTTTATGATATCAGCTTCTTCCAGCCGCTCACCTCTAAAACCTTCTTTGCCGGTTGTTCTGAAGTTGCCCATAATTGCTTCTGCAAGCTGCTTATCCCATTTATCAGTGTGCAGATAAGCGGATGCTGCTATCATACCTAAAATAGCCCTTGAATTATCATCGCCGTAAAATGTACCAGCATTGGTGGTTGCCCATCCTAAAAGCCCAAACGCAGCACTTGAAGCATCATCTTTTTCACCGGAACGCAGGTTTGAAGTATTGAACAGAAAATTGATAAGGTTTGCTGATTTTGTTTGATATTCTCTGTTATGCAAAAGGTCTCCTGCAGCAGCTAATGCCATACTTGCTTCACCCTGAACATCGGCGCGCATCCAATAGCGGTATTGTTGTGTGCCATCATAATATATAGTAGATGTATGGCCCTCCAAAATACCAAGGCTTCCATCTCCAACAGGTTTACTTTGTGCAACAGGTGGCCCAACCGGTTTTAATCCGTCAGCACCATATTTTAACCAATCGGCTTTCCAGCTTGAATCAATAAAGAAACGGCCATTGTTAAACCATTGCACCCCTTTTTGTATGCTGTTTAACCTGGCATTCGCGGGCAGCACATCATTCCGTTGAAACATGGGTTTAACGTCTTCTGCCCATTTGTCAAGATGTTCAATTTTTTGAGAAGTGATACGGGAAAGAATATATTTCCATACCGTTTTTATCGATTGTTGTGGCCCGTAACGACCTGTTTCAAAATTACTCAAACCGGTCATGCTTATTAAAGCACCGTTTTGTTCAAACAACAAAGGATATGCTTTAGTATCTTTTAAACCATATACGGCTTTATCAAAACCGACAACTTTCGCCAGCACGATTAAAGGCTTGTCAACATCAACAGATAAAATATAACTGTTATTGATGCCTAATAAATCCATAGGTTCCAGGCTGCCGCCAAACACATCTGCAGTGATAACGCCACGTTCCAGATGCGTTTCTATTGGTTTATCCGGAATATTTAAACCGGGAAAAGATGAAGGATATTCAATATACAGGCGAAGATGTTTTTTTGCGGCTGCATCCAGCAACTGCTGGGTTATGCTGTTTGCCGGGTCTATTTCCGGGTACGTTTTTGCAATAATAAACACGCCGGAATTTTGAGGCGCAGCATTTACTGCATCCTGCGGCGTATTGAATTTTTTTACCGTATATCCTTCACGTTTTAAAAGTTGAAAGAGGTCATTTTGCTCACTGCCATAAAAATACAGGTCGCTTCCTTTTCCATAACTTTTTAATGTAAAGCATGAAACAAACAGGCTTAAACAGAGAAGCCATTGTATAGTTTTGTTTATTCTCATTCTCTTATTGTTTATATCCTTAATGGTTTAACTATTCAGTTCATGTAAAAGCCTTATGGCTTCCCGGTATATTATCTTATCGGCTCCTTTTTCCAGGTAGGACCATTTGCCTGGCCCCGCTTCATAGCCACCCAAATCAAATGCTTCTTCTGTTGGTATATAACCGATATTGTTTTCGCTATAAGCTATAACAATTGTGTATTGAAAAGGTGAATCTTTTTCAATCGCCGATGCAGTTTCTGTAAATGGTTCACCCGGCAGAAAAAGCAATGCTAATTCGCCAATACGCAAAGCACTGAACCTTGCTACCGCATCGAGGGGATTAGTGATGCCCGTTTCAGGCCTTGCCGGAAGTTGCAAAAAGCTATTGGTTATTTTAAATGTTGATGTATCCACAGCCTTCATATCTTTCATTTGCTGCACTACGCCTGCTAAAGCAACGCCATGTTTATGCGCGAAGTTGGGGCCCATAGAAACGGTTGGCGGATTGGTATCACCCGCAGCACCATTTACAAACAAAGGCATACCGTTTTGATTGAGTGATTCTAACTGCAGGCACATTTCACCCGGAAACTCAGATGATATATGTTTCATACACATTTCATGTACCGGGTGGCAAACAGCATGTACGATTGTGGAAATGACATTGCCCTTATCATCAGAGAAACGAAGCACTTTTACACGCCTGTCAACCGGTTCATGGTTCAGTAGTTCTTCGCCTATTGGCTGCACTGCATCAGACATGATAATATGACCGTCTTTATAAATACGCCTTTGCATATTAAAGCCTTCCAGTGTATCAACACCGGCAGACAAATGGCAGGGCTTTAGTTTATCAATAGCCGAAGAAATCGCTGCTTTAATTTTTAACTGTATATCGCGGATCCAGTTTTTATAGGCTTTTGTAAGATAAAGATTGGATAGAGCCACCGACTCCGGCGCCGTATGCGTGTGCGTATAAGTCAATATGATTTTATCAGGCTGAATTGGGCCAGCCATGCCGGCTTTAAACTGCTCCCATCCATCTACAGCTGTATCATTCAACGCCAATAAATCCAGCGATACAATTGCCATCAATTCATCAGCGAAACGTAAAACCAACACCCTTGCCTTTAATGGCAATCTTACAGATTCAAAAGGCGCATAAGTGCCATTGACCGATGATGTAAGCAAACCCACTTCGAGTGGTGGTGTAATATCTGTAAGGGAGGCCCCGGCTTGTAATAGTAATGCTTTCATTGACTAGCCTTTCTTTTTTACCCAGTTTAAAGCCTGCAGCCAGAACGCATCATAGCTTTCCCATAATTCGAAATTAATACCCCAGTGCGGCGCCGGGTCAGACATATAGGTAAACACACGCCCGCTACCATATTCGCCTGCTACAACTAACGGATCACCGGTTTCTTTTACACGAACGAGTACCTGGCCCTCCGTCTTTTCTTTTACTTCATTATATCCAAATATGGGTGGAAACATATCCCAGGCGAGCCCTTTAATAGCAGGATGCTCCGGCTCAATTACTTCAGCCGTAAACCCTTCAGATGATTCAACCAAGTCTTCTATTAATAAACATTCGACGGGCAGTGCTTCTTTTAATGAGCTGCGCCCCCATCCTGATCTTCCCTGCACACCACTAAAGGATAACCAGCCGCCTAACATCATCATGCCACCACCACCATGTATCCATTCTTTTATAACCTTCAACCTGTCAGGAAAAGTAACGATGCGATTTTCACGCCTTGCCCTGTCAAAAAAACTGGGGTATAAATGAAAGCATTTCGCCTCTACATCGCTGATGATAAGACAGTTTGATGCTTTCAGGTAATCTTCGAGGCAGCCTGGTTGCAAACGATAGATTTCCCAGTTTGCCAACGGTGTTACATCCGCCTGTTGCTCGAGTGCTTCTGTAAGGCGCTCTCCATAAAAATGCAGGTCTGCATCTTTTGTTTCCGTTCCAAAAGGGGTTTCAATAAAAGTTGGACCAACATGAAATACCCAGTCGCCAAGATATAATACATGCGCTTCTTTTGACCTGATAACTTGTTTTGCTCTCATAAATTACTTCGTATGTTTTAATTTTTATTTCTAATCAATTACTGATAAGTGTGGCCTCGCTACTGTGCTTGCCGCTGTGTTCCCGGCAGTGCGCAATGCCAGGTAATCCAGGTATTTTTTGGATGTTTTTTTAAATACTATAAAAAGTAGTACTGATATAATTAATTGAATGATGCTGGCTTGATAATAACCAAACCAGGCTTCTGTTAATCCTTGTATAAGTAAACAGGTAGCCGCGAATCCTATTATTGCAACGCCCAGCCCCCAAAAAATGGGCTTAATAATATTGTTTGGAGGTGCTAATTCGCGTTTGGTTCTGAAAGGTTTCCAAAAACCCAACGGGTGCACCCGCTGATAAAAATTGTTTAATAATATATCCGGATCTGGTTTGGTTAGTAATGCAACAACAACCCATAAAACAGTAGTAATTCCCATAACCAGCAGGGTTGCCCACCACCAGGGCAATATCATTTTTTGAGCTGCCGCCACACCAAAAAACACCAGCATTTTAGGCCCTAAGACGACTATGCAAAAAATAACTGCCCCGCCAAATGAAGCGGCAATACGTGCAGGCCCGTTAAAACGCCACCACCACCATTGCGCCCAGTTAGCAGGCAGTTCTGCAGCGCTTAACTGTAACATAAAAATGGCTACATCGGTAATTATACTTACATTAAACACAACGGCTATTGCTATTGATATAATGATGGACATTCCTATTTTACTCATTACTAAATAGTGCTTTTCAGATGCGTTTGGCACGAGCCACTTGCGATAGAGATCGCTTACTAATACCTGGCTTCCAAAATTGAGGTTATCACCTACGGTGGACATGGTTGCAGCC
Organism: Parafilimonas sp.; assembly: GCF_051953455.1. Taxonomy (NCBI): domain Bacteria; kingdom Pseudomonadati; phylum Bacteroidota; class Chitinophagia; order Chitinophagales; family Chitinophagaceae; genus Parafilimonas; species Parafilimonas sp. Next base: position 12,495 of record NZ_JBQCIT010000017.1, read on the forward strand.
ATCATTGCGGCTATCAATAAACCCATAGCGCCTGCAGGCAGCATCATTTTCATCAGCCGTCCATAAACCAACTCCCGATCTGCACCGGTATTGCGCAATTCAGGCCATAACATGGTGGCTGATATACTGGGCAATGTAACCAGCAACAAAAGAATAAACATAGTTATTGCTGCCACCACATACATGGTTAATGCTTCCGAAGGTGTGCGTGTTGACAAAATGCGTTGTCCTTCCATCGCTCCGCCCATAGGTGCTGCATCACCGCCGTAACCAATGCTTTGACCGAGTAACCAGGCCATGGCCGCAGCCAGCGGAAAGACATCATGATTTTTGGGGGGTGTCATTTGTAATATTTCCGGATGAGTATTACCCAAAAAATGGCTTAGACTGGCTGTCATTGCCTGTGGTCCGCCGAAATGTTGTAGCGTTAGCCAGGCTAGCGTAAGCGTACCAATAAAAAAAATAATCATCTGGATTAAGTTAGAGATGACCACACCTTTATACCCGGAAAAGAATACAAACAAAACTGATACAGGTACCACCAGGTACATGGTTTCAGGTTTGGTAAGCCCATAAGCCGGTCCCATAATCTTATAGGCAGCCAGCAACGTAATGCCCGTCCAGGCAGGCATAGCAATAAGCGAGGTGCGAAAGGCAATCCACAGGCGCATGGCCGATGCTGCTTTTGTGGGAAAGCGTAAATCGTAAAATTCAAGTGAAGTAAACAGGTTCAGCCTTCTCCAGAAAACGGCAAACAATACACCGCCAAAAAATAACGCCAGTCCGAAACGGCTTAAATACCACCAGGAAATAAATGCACCGGTTACTACACCCAACCCCCCATAACCTGTGGCGGCATCCGGGCTTACCAGGGCTGCGGTATAAGATACACCATTCAGCCAGCCCGGTATTTTGCGCCCTCCCAGGAAAAAGTTCTCCATGTTTTTTGAAGAAAATTTGCGGTGCCACAGCGACATGGCAAACATCAAAACCAGGTAACCGATGATTATCCAAATATCTGGCTGACTCCAATTCATAGTTTATTATACTGCAATAATGAAAAAATATAATTGTTCGGCTATTGGCATTACCACCCCGGATTTTGTTTTAGACTTTTATTCAGTACCAACTCATTTGATGGTATCGGTAAAAGATAATCTCTATCCGGGTTAAACTGCCAGCCATTAAGTGCCGGTGTATTTTTCAGCGGGAATATGTACCCTTCATCTGAAACCGGAATACCTGATAATGGCGGGTCAAAAGGCTGGCCAACAAACTGCTGGTATTTTGCTCCATACAACGGCCTTTTAATTAACTGGGTTGCAGCCCAGCGCATCAAATCATCAAAACGATAACCTTCTACTGCCAGTTCAATCCTGCGTTCTCTTCTTACTTCATTTAACAGCGGTGTTATATCTTTAAATTCCCAGTTCGGATCAGTAAACCCTACTGCCACCGTTAACGGAGGCATACCTACCCTGTTGCGTAAAATGTTAATGGTTCTATCCAAAACATCCTGGCTTCCTTCCCCAAGTTCTACTTTGGCTTCCGCATAATTTAAAAGTACTTCTGCATACCTGAATATAATACTGGCAGTAGCGCTACCGGTTCCGTCTGCATCTTCGGGCGCAATGCCTTTAAAAATTTCAAATCCTGTGGTACACCTGCCATCACCGGGAAGATTAATATCCGGCAGGATAAATTTACCGGTCGTATCCCCGCTGATAATAATTCTTGGATACCCGGGTAGTAATATAGTTTGCGCAAGCCTCGGGTCCCTATTAATTACCTGTTCGTTAATTGTTGCATCACCTTTATACAGGTTACTTACCGTTATGGGTTTACCATCCGTACACAAATAATAATCTACCAATTGTTTTGATAAACCGGTATTTCCGCCACCATACGCCATCATATTCTGGCCGAAATGTGTTAAGCCCAGCGATTTATCAAATTTCTTCCATAAAATCATTTCAGTGTTGCCGGAAAGATCTTGTTGATTAAACAGGCGCCAGTAACCGAATTCAGGGTCGCCGGTTAAAGGCGTAATGCTATAATAGCCTGCATTCATAACGGCCAGTGCCGCGTCAGCCGCTTTTCTAAAATACTTGTTATAGTCAGCGTTGTCCACGCCAAAAGCTGTACCGTTATGATATTTCTCCCAGCTACCTTCATACAAAGCCACCCTTGACTGAAAAGTTAAGGCTACTCCCCTGTTTATTCTTAATGCTTTTGCCCTGCCGGGTTCTGCCAGTAAGTTGGCGGCAGAATCCAAATCCTTTAAAATAGAATCGGCAATAATATTCCGCTTCAGTCTTGGCGCCTGTAGTGCCTCGATATCGTCTGTAGATAATGGTTTATTATACCAGGGCAAATCGCCAAATTGTTTGAGCATGTTATAATAAAACCATGCTCTCCAAAAATACATTTCGCCAACATAGGTATTGGTTGATGCCGGTGGATCGGTAGTTTTTTGGTAATTGGCAAGAAAATAATTAACGGCTCTTATATTGCCCCAGTTCCATCCACCGCCGGAAGCCGGCACGGTGCCGGTACCCGATAACTGCGCATTATAGTTATAGTTTCCGTGCACCAGGTTATCAGATGCATTATCCAGCCAGAATATGCCGCACGTATACGCACCGGGAAACCAGCCGGGAAATGCCGGATAAAATTGGTTAGAATACAGCTCCATTTCAGATGCCGTAAAATCCAATTGCTCATCTGTAATTTGCGCAAGAGGTGGTTTATCCAATATTTTGCTGCAGGAAGCGAAAGCTATTATCCCTATGCACACATAACAAAAGATTGTACGTTTATTCATTGCAATAATTTTATAGTTTAAAAATTGATGTTGGCACCTATGGACCAGGTTTTTAATAATGGGTATATTTTACCTGTTCCCCAACCACCATTTACAACCTCGGGATCATAATTTTTATTGATGTGTGAAAAAGTAAGAATGTTTTCACCACTTATATAGAGATGCATCCTGCTTAATGCAGAGTGTTTAAATAATGCTGAAAAATTGTACCCTAGCTGCAGGTTCTTAACACGCAGGTATGCGCCGTTTTGCAGGTATCTTGTTTGTGTTTGATGGTTTTTTGCACCCTCTGATGAAGTATATGGTTTTGGCCAATAAGCATCGGTATTATCATCTGTCCAGTAATTAAGTGTTGTTTCATAAACGTTGTTCCCGAAATTTGGTGTAAAGCCCCAAAATAAATTACCCGAATTATTGCCTGCGTTGCCGCCAAGCCAGAGATCTCGCTTCGCAACACCCTGCAAGAAAATGCTTATGTCAAAACCTTTCCAACTTGCATCCAGGTTAATGCCATAACTATATCTTGGCGTATTGTTACCGATAATAGCAAGGTCGCCATGATTGCCAACCGTGTTATCGCCAACATTAATTTTACCGTCACCGTTCAAGTCTTTATATTCCACGTCGCCCTTCGTCCAGTTTCCAAATAAATAGGATTGATCAGGCATTTTAGCGATCTCATCATCCGTTTGAATAAGGCCGGCAGTTTCATAGCCCCATATGTCCCCGATTTTTGCGCCCGGATAATAACCCGATAAAAGATTATTAGGGTTATAATACTTATGAATGGTGGACATATAATCAGATAAAACGAATGAAACACCGTAACTAAATTCTTCACCTATTTTGTCTCTCCAGTTTAAGGTTAACTCAAACCCTTTGGTTTTCATATCCGCATTATTCTGGTAAGGAACGGCGGCGCCAAGTGTTGCTGGTAACACAGATGCGGGGCCTAGCATATTTAAGGTAGTGCGGGAATAAATATCAAAACTTAAACCCAGTCTTGATTGCAGAAAAGCGGCATCTATTCCAAAGTCAATGGTTTTAGAAGTTTCCCAGGTAAGGTCCGGGCTGATGAGCCCGGGGGCGTTTAAGAAATTAGGTCTTTGTCCATCTAAAACATAACCAAGATTGGTACCGATTGGAACAGTAGCCAGGTATTGATAATTGGGCACGTTTTGATTACCCAAAGAACCATAAGAAGCCCTTATTTTAAATTCATTGATGGTACTTTTTAGACTGTTCCAATATGATTCACGGGCAAGATTATATCCAACTGAAACCGACGGGAAAAAACCATAACGGCTGCCTTGTCTGAATCTTGAAGAACCATCATAACGGCCATTTATTTCAATTAAATATTTTTCATCATAATCATAATTAAACCTGCCGAAAGTGCCTACAGTAGCATATTGCGACAGCGCATCATAGGCATATTGCGTTCCCGTTGCTGTACTAATTGATGGCAAGTCATCTGTTATAAGATCAGAACGGCTGCCACTTACATCAAAGCTTTTAAAGGCTTCTATTTGTGAACCGGCCAGTATTTTAAAATGATGTTTGCTGATATTTTTCACATAGGATGAATACAGGTTAAGCGTATTATAGTTATTGGAAATACCACCTTCGCCTATGGAGTTTACAGATGGCCCGATATTATATTTTGTTCCATCCACATTCCAGGAGTAAACATAAGCGCTGTGATCCTGGTAATAAGTAGATTGATTGTTGAAAGAATAATCCACATTGATCTTCCAGTTTTTTATCGGCTCGGCTTCAATTGAACCGGTTAATGATAAATCATTCAGGTTGTTAATGCTTCTTCCGCCGCTTGTTAAAAACTCCACATTGGATGCAGTACTGAATTGCCCGTCGGGATTGCGTAAAGCCCAGTTTGGCCAACGGGTTGAAGCCATGTGTATCCAGTTGCCTAACTGGCTGGCATAAGGATAAGGTAAATCGGTGTTGTGTTTGGAAAACCTTGTTATTAAAGTCAAGCGTAACCATTTCGTGGGCTCTGTATGAATATTACCGGTTAAGTTGTAACGCTTAAACTTTTCATCTGCATATCTTAATTGCCCGCCCTGGTCATAATATCCCACGCCCATATAATACGTTGTATTACCAGAACCTCCGCTTACACTTATATCGTGTTTCTGATTAAAAGACCAGGGCTTAAAATACTCCCGAAACCAATCTACATTATCTGTGTTTAAAGGCGATGCATACGTATATTTATTGGGGTTGGCGGGGTCGGGGGTGCTAACCGGCCAGGTACCCGGTTTATTAATATTATCTTTTATTTTGGATATAATGTCATCTGAAAAAACAATACCCTGTCCGCTGTTTACAGAGGCATCGTTATATGCTTCGGCAAACTGCAGCGAGTTAGCCATTTTCGGCAAACGTGTATACCTACTTTGTGCCACCACAGAGTTGATGGAGACGTTGGCCTTCTCTCCTTTTTTACCACGTTTGGTGGTAACCAGAATCACGCCGTAGGGTGCACGGGCGCCGTATATAGCAGAAGATGCGGCATCTTTTAAAACCGATATATTTTCTATATCCTGGGTATTGATATCATTAATATTACTTACCGGAATACCATCCACAACGTATAGAGGACCTCCTCCCGACAGCGAGGTGTTTCCGCGTATATTAAATGAAGCGTTTGTCCCGGGCCCGCCGGGATCTCCCGTAGTTGTAACATTTAAATTTGCGACTTTACCCTGCAGCGCCTGCCCAATATTGGCAATGGGACGGTTCTGTAATTCCTTACCGCTGATTTGCACCACTGCGCCGGTGAGATTTACTTTCTTTTGAGTACCGAAACCAACTACTACTACATCACTTAGTGTCTGCGTTTTATCATCAGGAACCATAACAATGGTAATGTTTTTATCACGCCCGATGTTAAGCGTTTGCGTTTTATAACCTACATAAGAAACGATTAAGGAATCATGCGCGTCCGGCATCTCGATAGAAAACCGCCCGTTCGCATCCGCAATAACGGAAGTACCGCTGCTTTTTGATTTAACCACTGCCCCTGGCAGCGGCTCCCTGTTTTCATTCACAACTTTTCCACTTAACGGAAAAAAGTAAGCTGGAACATGATTTGGATTTTCTGCCGCAAGTACGCCTGAATTATTGCTCAAAATAACCAGTGTCAACAGTACAAATTTGGGAAAGCGATTAAGTAAAATATGCATACGTAGTCATTTATTTTAACAATGTACTTTTGAAATTTATTATCCATTTATGAATAGGAATTCAAAAAAACTTACTGGATAGTTTTTCAGTCTTTTAAGAAAATTTATTTAAAAGCCTTTTAGCCTTTCTGCAACTGGCGCCAATCTCTTCAAATTGCTTTCTGGCTTATCCAGATAGAAATAAGCAGTGGATGAATAATCATCTATTCTATAAAAATTCACCCACTCGTCTGCCGGAAATTTATCATCAAACAAATTTGGGTAGCCAGGCTTTTCCAGTAATTTAATTAAGCCATTTGCTGTCATTACACTTACCGGTTTGGCTTGCCCTCCTCTCTTTATAATATTTCTTATTAAATCTCTTCCAGCACCGCCCATTTGCTGAATGGTCACCCGGCAATCGTTATGGAAATAAACAGGGTCAGGAATATGATAGCGGTAAAAAGCATATTCTTTTTTAACCTTATCAACAACGGTTGCGCCCTGGTATAATTGGTTAAATGGCCCGAGGTTCCAGGCAGAGCCAATATAATCTTCAGTGCCTGAACCAGCCAGCGTGGGGAGTGCATCATCGCCATCTAAATACATCTTTACTTCACCTTCACCAAACCAGGTATCTCCATATACTGAATCTGCTTTTACACTTATATTAGAGCCCAAGAATCTCCCCTCTCCTTTTACTTCAGGCAAAATTTCAAAATCCTGTCCCAGCGTAGTACTATGTTTGTTATTCCAGTATGCATGGAAATAAGTAAGATTCTTCACCGGCGCTTTTAATGCTGTAAGGTCAACATCATAAAAAAGCAACTGGTTTTGTTCTGACTGGTTTACAAAAACAATTTTTGCATGCGTCTTAAAAGGCATTGGAATATAACAGTTGAATGATTTGCCTTCGGGATTGCTGAACAACGCACTTTGAAAGGCTGCCATCCGCCCGAGGCCAATGCCAAAAAAATCTCCCAAAGGCACAGATACTGCGGGCCTGGATGCATCATCCCAGTACATATCCAGATGAATAGCCCTTAATGCTTTTGGATTACGGTCTATGATGGTCATCCATATCCTGTTAATAATACCTGCACCCGTATAATTAACCAGCACAATGCTATCGCCGGCTTTTATCCATTGGCTGGCATTTCCCTTTGCGCCTTTATTCTCCATAGCACCTTTGCCCTTTTCTCCGGTTGGGTTTTCAAAACTTATCCATCGCGTATCAGCATCTTTTGATATTTCAAAAAGCTGTTGTGCACCTGAGTTTATTGCCAGAAAACACATTATTATTATCCAACTTAGATGCACTGATTTCTTTTTCATTCAATTCATTTTACAATTATGCTGCGCCTTTACCAGCCTGGATTTTGCACTAAATCCTGGTTTTTTTCAATTTCGCTTTGAGGAATAGGCCAGTAATAATGTTTGGTTTCAAAAACGCGTTTTTCAACCACCGTTCTTTTATAAAAATCATCGCTGCTCATTGTATAAGGTTCATTATCGCTTACCATACCGTTAATATTCAGCCCGTAAATATTTTTGCTGTCAATAGACTGGGCAGTCATCCAGCGGTGTGTATCAAAATAACGATGTGTTTCGAAAGCCAGTTCTATCCTTCTTTCATGGTGAATAGCTTCCCGCATATCATCTTTTGATAACCCGGGTGCTAAATCCGGCAAGCCGGCTCTTTCGCGTATCAGGTTTACATATTTGTACACATCTGCAACAGGGCCCTGTGCCTCATTCAACGCTTCTGCATAATTGAGGTATTGTTCGCCAAGGCGAAAGAATATCCAAACTCTTATAGGGTCAGCTTTTGGCGACATAACAAATGCAGGGTTTGTAAGTTTTTTCAACATATAACCGGTTTTGCTATAATTATCGCCCGTTGAAAAGGGTCTTCCGTCAAGCCCTAATTTCCAGAACTCTAAAGGTGTTGTTCTGTTTTGTGGAGGTGCCCACTTATATTTTTGACCCGTAAACATAATACTTGCATAAAAACGCGGTTCCCTGCCAACGTACATGTTGCGCGTGCCTGCAACATAATAATCGGTTTCAGTATTTGCCTGGCCTGTTTCGTTATAACCTGAAAGTGGGTTGATGATGGGCGTCATATCAGCATTGTATCCTACAATGGGTTGCGTGCCATTTGCCATTTGATAATCGTCTACAATATTTTGTGTAGGCGTTTGCAAAGGCCAGAAAGCACCCGGCATTCCTCTTGGTTCGCTATAGGCATCAATGTTCTGATAACCCGGGTCATCTCTTGTCCAAAAAACTTCATCATTGAAATTATTGTAGAATATTTCCTGGTAATTGAATTCTGGATTATTAGAAGGAGACCTGTATAATTTGTGCCCAACAGATTCTGCCTGGTCAATACAGGCTTTTGCAGCGGTGGCTGCGGTTTGCCATCTCGCATCATCATGTGCAGGAAAAAGTTGTTGACCATCTTTATCTGCCAGCGAAGTCCCGCCATTCCATAGAGGGCTGGCCATATATAAAAGTACCCTTGCTTTTAAGGCAAGTGCTGTTGTTTGGTCAGGTCGTCCATAATCATTAGCTGCAGTAATTCTCGGCTGTAGTAAAGCGATGGCAGAATCGCACTGGCTGGTAATGAAGTTAACGCAATCAACAATGGGTTGCCGTTTGTAAGCAAGAAAATCTGCATCCAAAACCACACTTTTATCTACAATCGGTACAGGACCATAAACCCTGATGAGCAGAAAATGATAAAAAGCCCTGAGAAAAATGGCTTCACCACGCCACCTGCTTATTTTGTCTGCAGGCGCTAAAGACGATGGCTGCAACTGTGCAATATTTTCAAGGAAAATATTTGCTTTTCTTATGGCGATATAGCTCTGACCCCATATATCATCCACATTAGAAGTAGGGTTCCAATTACCAATATTCATGTTATTGGTAAAGTTGGGTTCATAGCTCATTTCCATTTCATCCGAAGCACCGGTAAATGGATTATAAGGAGCGCTATTGGCCGGCGGGTTATCCACCATTTGCAATTCAGAAGGTAAGCCAGTATATATATTAGTCAAATACTGCTCTGCATACGTTGGATTAGTAAATACCTGCTCCTGCGTTAAATCTCCGTCCGGTGTTTTGTCAAGAAAATCTTTTTTGCAGGATGAAAAAACAAAAAGTGATGAGAAAATTATAATTGTTGTTGTATTTAGTTTCATGATTAAAAGTTTGTGATTAAAAACTAACATCTAATCCAAAATTGTAATTCCTGGTGATGGGATATGCGCCTGTACTGAAGTTAGATTCAGGGTCAACTATTTTTATTTTATCCCAGGTTGCCAGGTTTGTGCCCTGTATAAATATCCTTACGTTTTTCAGTGTTAATTTTTTGGCTACACTTACAGGCAGTGTATAACCAATTTCTGCATTCTTGATTCTCAGATAATCACCCCCTCTTTGCCAAACAGTAGAGCCCACGTAATTATTGGTACTTTGTGGCCTTACGGCTGGAAATTTTGCATTGCTGTTATCCGCTCCGCTCACCCAGCGTTGATCATACACTTCACTTAAAGCATTATAATTGCCGGCACCTGCAGAAAATATCCAAACCGTGTATGCCTGGTTGCCGGAAGACATAAAATAATCACGGTGTGCAGCACCGGTAAAAAATATCGATGCATCAAAACCTTTCCAGGCAAGCGTTGTCCCAAACCCAAACATCATCTGTGGCTCTGAACCATAGCTTCCGATAACAGTCATATCAGCATTATTTATCTGACCATCGCTATTAATGTCTTTGTACTTAATATCACCCGGTCTTATAACTGACTGCAACGAAGTTTGGCTGGGGCTTTTATCTATTTCTTCCTGGTCTTTAAAAAACCCAATTCCTACATAACCTAAATTGGCTCCAATTGGGTAGCCTCTCAGTTCCTGCCATGGATATAAGGCAGGCGGCGCATCGTTTTCTATAATGGTATTTTTGGCGTACGTAAATGTGCCGTTAAACGAATAATAAAATCCGCCTCGTGTTGTATTTCTGATTTGAAAACTTCCATCAAAACCTTTATTGGTTGTAATACCTACGTTAGCATAAGGCAGCGTGCCGCCAGGATAACCAGCGTACGCGGGTACTGAACCTCTTGCCAAAAGCTGGCCCTCCCTGCGTTCATGAAAAACATCAGCGGTAAGCGCAATCTTCCCCTGCAAAAATTCGATATCCAAACCCAGGTCTTTTTTATATGCTTCTTCCCATGTTAAGTTGGGATTGCCTATCCTGGCTTCACTTTTACCACCAGGATTTACATTTTGATTGATGCCAAAAGTGTAACCATCTGCCGTTTTATTATAGGTGGAGAGATATAAGAAACGGGCACCTCCAATCTGGTCATTTCCTACCAACCCGTAACTGCCTCTTATTTTAAGTGTGCTGATAATATTTTTATTCCAGAATTTCTCATTCGATACAACCCAGCCTGCACCAATAGAAGGGAAAAAACCGTAACGCTTTCCTTTGGGAAAATTTTCGGAACCGTTATAAGCGCCGTTTAATTCAAGCAGGTAACGGGCATCGTAGTTATAGGTTAACCGGCTTATCACTCCCTGCCTTCGCTGCGGCAGGTTGTCAACAGAACTGGTAGTATTTACGTTGGTGTATTCTCTCCTTTCAGCCGCAATTAATCCGCTAACATTATGTTTTCCGAAAGAACGCGCATAATTAACTGCGGTTTGAAAATAAACGGTTTTATAATTTTCATTCAGCAAATAAAAACCCAATGGTGTTTCAGTTGAAACAATAGTATACACATCGTTTCCATCAGCATCTTTTGTATAGCTGTATAAGTCTGGTGTTTTTTGCCGCACGTTTTGGGTGATATCTACTACATCATAAGCCGCTAAACCTGTTACTGAAAGTCCTTTGGTAATAGACGATAAATCCCATTTAGCTGATAAATTATTCATCAGCGTAGTATAATATTGTTTAGTATAACCGGTTTGGGTTATAACCGCGTATGGGTTCAGCTGGATGTTGCCAAAACCGCCTGTGTTTGAACCATCGGGATTAACGATGGGATAAGCATTGGGAGGCGTAAACATGAGCGCCTGGAAAATTTGCGGCGCAGACCGGCCGGGAAAATTCGTAGTAGATATAATGCCTGAAATACCTAAGGATAATGAGAATGATTTTGAAAGTTTAAAATCGGTGTTCGATCTGAAATTATATCGTTTTAGCGCTGCGTTTGTGGGATAAGCAACGTCCGGATCCTCATTATAAATACCCTGTTGCAGCGTATAACCTAAGTTCACATAATATTTTACCGTTTCGCTACCGCCTGAAATTCCGAGGTTGTTAATCGACTGTTTGGTGTGTTTTCTTAAAACAATGTCTTCCCAGTTTACATTGGGATATAAATAGGGATCGCTGCCATCTTCATATTTCTGCAGTTCCGCATCAGAATACTTAGGCGCTTCATTAATATTTATAAGTGATTCATTTACTAATTGCGCATATTCATATCCATTAATGTAATCGGGTATGCGCAAAGGTTTTACAACGGCCGCTTCTGACCTTAGCGTAATTACCGGTTTGCCTGTCGCACCTTTTTTTGTAGTTATCAAAACAACGCCGTTTGCACCCCTGTTACCATAAACGGCCGTGGCAGACGCATCTTTCAATACAGAAAAACTTTCAATGTCCTGTATATTCATGGTGGTCCAGTAATCCTGCAATTCGCGCTCTACTCCATCAATAATTATTAAAGGGGAATTACCGCCTGACTGCGAAACCTGGCCGCGGATAAATATCTTGGCAGCATCATAACCCGGCTCGCCGGAAGTTTGCCGTGTGATAACGCCGGCGAGCTTTCCACCAACGGCATTGGTAATAGATGGCGTTGAAAACTTTTGAATTTCTTTTACGGATACCGTTGCAACAGCACCCACCATCGTTGTTTTTTTCTGTGTGCCATACCCAACCACCACAACTTCATTCAGCTTTTGTCCTTCAATATTGGGTTGTAAATTAATTGCGGTTGTTTGATTATTGCCGGCAGTAATAGTTTTCGTTAAATAACCGATATAAGAAATGACAAGGGAATCCGTACGCTTAACTTCTAAAATAAACTTGCCCTCCAAATTCGTTTGTATTGTATTGTTTGTACCCTTAACACTTACCGTTGCAGCGACTATGGGATTATCATTTTCATCATGTACGATACCATGCAAAACAAAAGAGGGTATAGTGTCTTGAAAAGCATTTTTGTTACTCGAACCAAATCTTTCCAGGCCAGTTTTTCCTTCAGATACAAATGCACATAGAAGCAATATTGTTGTTAAACACAATAGTTTTCGAAAAAGTAAAAAACAGTAGCAGAATTTTTTTATAAGTTGATACATAAGCTGGTTTTAGTTAATACAATCATTAGAAAAGCAATCTTATACAAGCTGAGCTATAGTAAACTAAGTTTAATTGCGGCTAAGGCATGCCTATCCGGAAAGTATCCATTTTAGATTTTGCATGGCGTATTTTTAATGTTAAAACAAATTTGACTACGTAGTCAAAAAATTATATAATAAAAAAAATTATTGGCTTTTTTGTTTTACTGATTTGCGTATCACTATATGGCCCTTCATCATTATTATTTGCGGCTGTTTATTCTTTTCATTTATTTCCTCCAACAATAATTTAACTGTACTGTCTATCATTTCTTCAATCGGTTGCTCCCAGGTAGTTAACGCGTATGATGGCCATGCACTCATACGAATATTATCAAAACCAACCACAGAAACATCTTCGGGTATTTTTAAACCTATAACCCTTAGGGCATCCATTACACCCAATGCAATAATATCGTTACCACAAAAAATACAGTCTATGTTTTTATTTCGAACCATTAATTCCTGGGCAGAACTAAAACCGCTCTCATATGTATAATTACCCGGTTCTATTATTAAATCCTTTATATTTCTTTCGGCAAGCACTTCTTTAAAGCCATTCAGCCTGTCAATTGTAGTTGATGTATCGGATGGGCCTGATATAAATGCAAAAGATTTATGGCCCATTTCTACCAGATAAGCGGCTATTTGTTTAGCGGCAAGGTAGTTATCACAAAATACAGCGCTCGTTCCCGGCTTTTGTGTGTAGCGGTTAAAAAGTATTACCACTATACCATATCGCTTTAGCTTTTGTGAAGCAGATGAGGATAATAGTGCATCAGTGATGATAACACCTTCAACATTATACTCTAATAATTTTGAAATTTCTTTTTCCTGTATTTCTTCGTTTTCCGAATTAATAAATATAATATGATACCCTAGTGCAGACAACCTGTTATGGAAAATCTCCAGCACCGCCGAATAAAAGGGATTGCGTATGTTACGCATAATGATTCCTATCATCATGCTCTTCTTGGTGATGAGACTTCTGGCATGCGCATTAGGACTGTATTCTAATTTTGCGGCCGCATCCAGAATTTTTTTCTTCTTTTTCTCGGAAACGTTTATCGTACCCGCAAAAACGCGGGACACAGTTGACTGTGAAACACCCGCCAACTTTGCAACATCTTCAGAAGTATAATTTTTTTTCACTTTTTACGAGCAACATAATTTATGAATACGTAATCATAAATCAAATGTAAACGTTAATCTTTGAATTATCCAAATGTTTTTTTCTTTTTTTTAGGCCAATGCCGGCAACCGCAGGTTATGTTTAACATCGCCTTCATTGTCCGCACATCATATCTATTTAATGCTTAGTTATCAGCTGCCGTTTTTTCTTTGTGAGACTTTAGTTGTTTGGGTTTAGAATATGCGGTTGACTTTATGTATCCAAGTTTCCCACGTGTAAACAATAATAATATAATAGCAAGAAATAGAAATGATAACGCTAAAAGTTGCTCAAATGAAATAAAGTCTTTAGTTACTGCATTAGAAAGAAAGTCATTTAATATAAAAGGACTGCAATTGAATATACCATGCATAATTATAGCGATAGCAATGTTGCCTTTAGAAATATTATAAATGAATGTCATTGTGAATGAAAGACTGATAACTAATAAAGCATAAATGTACATTGGACTTGATGTCCACGCAGGTAAAAGGAACAATGGTAAATGCCAACAAAACCACACAGTGCCTAAAATAAGTGAAGCCAAAAATGGATTAAATTTTTGTAATAATCTTGGTAATGCAAATCCTCGCCAACCTGGTTCTTCACCTAAGGGTCCTGCTGCTAAAAAGATGCTGTGAATAATAGCGAATGGGTATGAAAGAAACGCTTTCCAATTCCAAAAACTCAAAGGCGGCCTTGTCATAATTGCACTTGGTATAAGTATAAAAGCAGATGCAATCAAAGCAAACCCAATGAGCAGTCCCAACAGTAAGTGTTTCCAGGAAAATTGAAGATGAAAAAATTTTAAATTATGGTGTGCCAGCCATTGAAGCAATAAAACTGCAAACAATGGTGCATAACTTCCAATAACTGTGTATGCCATAGAAATTTTTACAGGAATAAGACCTAATCCTGTTTGTGAAAGAATTAAAGGCAACCAACTTATCCAGGCAAATAGATAGGCTAAAAAAAAGAATGAAAAAAGTGGGCGATGTTTCGCAATATTTTTTACAGTCATTAAAAGGTTGTTTAAAATTCTGACTAATGTAACATGTAGTTTAAGTTTGTGATGGATTTAACCCCTGGTCATTGCCAGTGATTTCAAATTTATTGATTTGCTTCTTGATCTTTTTAATTAACCCCATTTTTTTTTGATCGGGGAATAATTATGGTGTTGTATGCTGCGCATTAATGGAAACGATATGCAGCATTTTGCTTTTCGGATTTCAATACACACTTACATATTTATTATGACGGCCATCGTAACCATTACAATTGCATTGGCAACAGTAAGTTTTCAATCCATTAAAGCAACCATAACAAACCCGGTAAAAAGCCTGAGGGCCGAATAAGAAACTTAAGTTAATAGCAGGCAGGCATGACCTTCTATTGATTGCATACAAAACACTGGCTTCACTCAAACTTTTAATGATCTTATACTTATCCTTTACCACTTCCCGGAGCCGTAATCGTAACAAAAAAATAAACTCATTGGCATGAATACTGGTGGTTTAATAAAGAAATAAATCTGTTTATAATTATTAGTAATTTATGTATCTCATGAAAATTAGTAAAACAGCACAAGGTTGCATTTAAATTCATTAACATTCGTTAACCTTAAAACAACGTTTGTTAACTATTGCTATTGTCATCCTCAAATAGTTTTGACGTCAAATACGGCTGTCGGTCAACTTATAAAAAAAATTGCATTTATAATGTATAAGATTCACATTGAAAAACTCATTCATCCATGAAGAATGTTTTAATAATCGAAGCTGAAGTGGAGTATGTAAAAAAACTGGAAAATATTTTCGAACATGTAGCAGATGGCGTAAATGTGCTCGCTGTTTTGAGTTCGGCAGAACATATCACGCAATGGCTTTCCGGTAATACATTGCCTGGTCATAAACAATCTTCCAGGCATATAAATTGCCCGTACAAAACCGTTGTTCTTGTGTCACAAAAAAATAAAATAATCCCCTTGCCCGTAAAGGATATTGCCTGCTTTTATTTCAATAATAACATACTCGGTATTACCATGCTTTCCAATCAGAAATATTATATGTCCGCCGCGCTCGATGACATGGAAAAGATGTTGGACCCATACTTTTTTTTCAGGGCAAACAGGCAATTCCTTATAAACAAAGTATCTGTTGTAAACGCAGAAAGATTCTTTGCCAGAAAACTGGCCGTTACACTCACTGTGGATATTCCTGCAACAATAATTATAAGCAAAGCAAGGTCATCCGCATTTTTAAAATGGCTTGAAGGCATTTGAGTGCATATCACGCTTTTTAAATCCTTTAACCTTCATTAACCTTAAAGCAAGGTTCGTTAACCCTTGTTACAAACGAGGCAGAATAGTTTTGATTTCAAATGCTTCACATGCGTGCTTTTATCCTTTCAATTATCATTCTTTTGCCTACTTCCGCAATGGCACAATCTTCTATTATTCATGGACGCGTATATGACAGTATAGCCAAACAACCTTTGGCTTATACAACCCTTAATCTTCTGCATACAGATTCCACGCTTGTAACTTTTTCACGTGCGGATGAACAAGGCTATTTCAGTTTTACGGGAATAAGACAAGGCAGTTATCTCATTTCCACTTCCTACGTGGGTTATGTGCCGTTGTGGCAAGAAATTATAATCGATGATACGCTGATTAATATTAATCTGTATATGCAGGAACTGTTGCATGCAGATACAGTTGTAGTGCACACGAAACGACCGCCCGTTGTAATTAATAAAGACACGATTGAATTCAATACAGAAAATTTTAAAACCATGCCCAATGCAGTAGTGGAAGATATGCTGAAGCGCATGCCCGGCGTAACTGTTGAAGATGATGGCAGCATTACCGTAAATGGTGAAAAAATAAAACGGCTATTGGTAAACGGGAAAGAGTTTTTTACTGGCGATGTTAAAGCTGCAACTAAAAATCTGCCCGCAGATGCAGTTGATAAAGTACAGGTATATAATAGGCAAAGTGACCAATCTCAATTTACAGGAATTGATGATGGTAATAGTGAGAAAACAATCAACTTAAAACTCAAAAAAGACAAAGACCATGCGCTATTCGGAAAGCTTATGGCTGGTGCAGGCAATAAGGAACATTATGATGCGCAGGCAAATATTAATAAGCTGAATGGCGATGAACAACTTTCCCTTTTGGGCATGAGCAATGATATAAACAAACAGGGTTTTGAAATAACAGACGTGCTCAACTTCACGGGAGAGCTCTCAAAAGGTGTGCGAAATGGCCGGGGTATGGTAATAAAAACTAGCAAAGGGCAGGATAATGATGGCTTGCCGGTAACAGGTTTAGGCCAGAAACAACAAGGCGTTGCCACTACTACTGCGGGAGGGATTAATTATAACAATTTATGGAATGAAGGCAAAACGGACTGGAGCTCGAATTATATGGGCAGCAATATCAGGCTTATAACCAGTAAAGAGGTAGAAGCCCAAAGTGTAACACCATCAAACCTGTTTACAAATTATCAAACAGAAGAAGTAGTAACGGGCAACACGCAACACCGGGTCAATTTATCTGTTGATCAAAAATTCGACAGCTCGTCTTCTTTAAAAATTACACCCGTGGTTACTTTTCAGCAGACAAATAAACAAACAAATGCAGCTTATTCAGCGCTTGATAATAGTGGCAGTAAATTAAACGAAGGGTTTAGCAATACCAATACCGGTGCTGATGCTTTTAATATAAGCAACACCCTGCTTTTTCGTAAGCAGTTGAATAAGCCCGGCAGAACCTTTTCAGTAAACGCAGTCATCACTTATAACAACAGTAGTTTGCATGGAGATATCGTATCAGAAAATAAGTTATACAAACCGGATGGCATTGCAACTGATTCTTTGGTAAACCAGCAATATGATAAAGACGCCAATACTATTAATATAGGTTCAAACATAACCTATACAGAGCCTGTTGGCAAAAGATCACTATTTGAATTCAGCGGTTATTTCAACACGAATATGGGCAACAGCCGTAAGCAAACCCATGATTTTAATAATAGTTCGGATAAATATGATGCATTCAATTCTGCGCTCAGCAATGATTTTAAAAATAATTACACCTATACAGGAGGCGGAGTAAATTTTAGAACAAACCCTGGCAAATTAAATATAACGGCGGGCACACAGCTCCAGTCGGCAAACCTTAAAACAATAGACAATACGCATCAGCAAACTACACAAAGGAATTTCACAGATCTGCTGCCCTCAGTTATTCTTCAATATAATATTAGTAATATTAAGAACCTGAGATTTGAATACAGCACATCCACTATCCAACCCTCTACAACGCAGTTGCAACCCGTAGCAGATGTTAGCGACCCGCTGCACATTATAACAGGCAATCCCAACCTTAAACGTGAATACCAGCAGCAAATAAGCATTCATTTTTTTGCGGGCAATCCTCTTATGAGAAAAAGCCTTCTGGGGTTGCTCAATTTCTCAACGGTTAACAATGCTATTGTAAATGCAGATAATATCATGGAAAATGCTACAAGCACCAGAACATATACAAATGCCAATGGCGTTTATTCACTGGCTGGCCATTTTGTTTATGGGTTTCCGGTAAAGAAATCAGCGTCAAGAATTGAAACAGGTGCATTTATAAAATTTAACAACGATATTTCATTCATTAATGCACAACGAAATGTGATCAGGGATTTTTCGGTTGGCCCAAACATAAGTTACCATTTTGATAAAGATGATATTATTAATATTGATGTATCTGCAAAAGCTACAATCAATTCAACAAAGTATTCGGCGCAGCGGGCTGCTAATGCAATGTATTACCAGCAGGTGTATGGAATAAATATCATTAATTACTTACCTGGAAATATTCATCTTCAAAACGATTTTAATTACAACATTTATACAGGGAGAAGCGATGGTTTTAATACCGGCATTGCTTTATGGAATGTTACTATAGGCAAAAGTTTTTTAAAGAACAACAGGGGTGAATTAAAATTCAGCGTGCAGGACCTGCTCAATAATAATACAGGCATCAACCGTTACACTAACAATGGATTTATTACGGATGAAAGATACAATGCATTAAAACGTTACTTCCTCATCAGCTTCACTTTTAGCCTGAATAAATCCGGTTTAAAGAATAATGGCCCGAGAGCAGTTATAAGAAATTTTAATAATTAACATCAATAAATATGAAACAAACCATTTTGTTTATATGCTTGTGCACCATGCATAGTTTTGTTCAGGCCCAAACAAAACAAGGCACGATTATCCTTGAATGTAAATTAGATAATTGGCGCCACATGAAAGATGATAATCAGATGAAGGCGATGGTACCGCAATTTCAAACATCACAGAAAGAACTTATTTTTAAAGAGAATATATCGCTTTATAAAAATATAGAGAAAGCGCAAAGGCCTGATCCTTTTGATGATAACGGGAACAGGATAATGATAAGAATTGGCGGCCCCGGAGAAAATAATATTTTGTATAAAGACTATGCACGCCAAAAGATTACAGAACAAACTGATCTTGCCGGTAAAACATACCTGATCAGCGATAGTATAAAAATTTTATCATGGAAGCTTGGCGAAGAAACAAAAAATATAATTGGGCATACCTGCAAAAAAGCATCTGCAAAAAGCCCGCTTGGCAATGATGTAACTGCATGGTATGCGGAAGATATTGCTGCCCCCGTTGGCCCCGAAAATTATGGCGGACTGCCCGGCGCTATTCTCCTGCTTGATGTAAATAATGGTGATATTGTTTTTACAGCAACCGTTTTTAACGATGATATCGGTGAACTGAAAGAACCTGCAAAGGGGAAGCGCATTACACGGGCAGATTTTGAAAAAAAGATGGATGAAATATTTGGGCCTGCTTCACCTGATGGCAGGCGTATGATGCGGCGGAACAATTAATTTCACATCATGAAAAAGCAGGCGACAGGTAAAAAGTTAGGAACCCTGTTAATGACATGTTCTATCATATTGGTAGTTGCATTTCAGATGTACTGGATAATGCGTTTGTATAAGGAGGAAAATAATAACCTTGCTTCCCGTACAGATGTATTATTTAAAGAAACATTGTATCGCCTGCAATTGCAGCGTTTTCGCACTGATACCACATTCTTCCCAAGAAATATTGGTGATAATTTATTTTTAATGGATGTAATCGACAGTACGAGGCGGGCATTGGCCGATTCTGTTGATTTTGTGGGTGTGAGTACAAGACGCAAAGATGGCCCCATTGTATCAATAAGAGGATCTGTTAAAGGTGAAGCGGGTGTACAGAATGTACAGTTTATTAATATAGATGATGATTCCAGCTTACCTGCCCCTCTACCTGGTAAACCTGTACATGTCATTCGTCATTTAGCCGGTAACCGGGCTTTGAACGATTCGCTGCCGGTTTATCAGATTGATTCAGCTTATAAAGCCACACTTTTAAAGAATAATATTAAACTTCCTTTTACCGTTCTGTCTTTTAAAAATGATACGATAAAAAGCACCGATAGCAGCCGGCTGCAAACAAGCCTAAGCTATGTTGGCTTAAGGCAGAACCGTGCTTATAAAGCCGTATTTGAAAACCCATTTAGTTATATCATCAATAACATAAAATGGCAAATCTGTTTTTCTTTTCTGCTTGTTTTAATTACAGTTGCTTCATTTATTTTTTTATATAGAAACCTGGAAAACCAACGAAAGCTTTCAACAATGAAAGATGACTTTGTAAGCAACATAACACATGAATTAAAAACACCTATAGCCACCGTAACTGTAGCTGTGGAAGCACTAAAAAATTTTAATGCAATAGCCGATGCCGCCCGCACGCAGGAATACCTGGAAATTTCGTCAGCAGAATTGCAACGGCTTTCCATGCTGGTTGATAAAGTGCTGCGTTTATCTATGCTTGAAAATAAAGAAATAAAACTTAATAAAGTGTGGTTTAATATGTATGAACTAACCGCAGAAATAATTGCTGCCATGAAGTTGCAATTTGAAAAAGCACATGCTGAAGTAATATTGCACAAAAAAGGTGAACATTTCAAGATTTATGCAGATAAGGTACATATTAGCGGCTTAGTTTATAATCTGCTGGATAATGCTTTGAAATATAGTAAAGATGCGCCGCACATAACTGTACAGCTTGTATCATTCGAAACGTTTGTAGAATTAAGTGTAAACGATAAGGGTATTGGAATTTCAAACGAATACAAAACAAAAATATTTGATAAGTTTTTCCGCGTGCCTTCAAATGCACATCATGAAGCGAAAGGCTATGGACTTGGATTAAGCTATGTTAACCACATTGTAAAATTGCACGAGGGGATTATTGAAGTTGAATCAGTACAAGACCAGGGTAGTACATTCACCGTTAAACTTCCTTATGAAACGCCTGTTAATACTGCATTGGAAAAGAAAAACCATGAGCAATAATGACGATAAAATTATTATATGCAGAAGATGAAGCAAGTCTTGGCAAGATTGTAAGCGACACACTTGAAAGCCGCGGCTTTATTGTTTACATGGAAGAAGACGGCAATAAAGTTTTGGAACGCTTTACTGCAGTAAAGCCTGATGTGTGTGTGCTGGATGTAATGCTGCCCCATCGCAATGGCTTTGAGCTGGCAGAAGATATACGCAGGCTCGACAATGATATTCCTATAATTTTTTTGACCGCAAAAACGCAAACGGAGGATGTGCTAAACGGTTTCAGGATGGGTGGTAATGATTATATACGAAAGCCTTTTAGCATTGAAGAACTTATTGCCCGCTTGTACAATGTTTTGCGCATAAAGAAAGAGCTGCCCGATCAAAAAGAGCCCATAACATTGCCTATTGGAAAATACCGCTTTAATACGGTTCAGCAAATGCTTCGCTTTGAAGGCGAGGAAAGAAAACTGTCTTATAGGGAAAATGAGCTACTTAAATATTTGTGGAAACATCGTAATTCAATTATAAACCGGAGCGATCTTTTAAATACTATTTGGGGTAACGATTCTTTTTTTAACAGCCGCAATTTAGATGTGTATATCACAAGGTTGAGAAATTATTTAAAAGCAGATAAAAACCTGGAGATACTAACTATTAAAGGAATTGGGTACCGCTTTATTATTGACTGAATAGCTGGTTGGGTATACATAGTTTTTAACAAGGCCATCTTCATGTGCAGCAATTTTTGTTGAGCCTTTTTTGCGGTACCGGTGGTGTAAGTGTTGCCAACCGTTTTTGTGCCGCTGCCAGTGAACAGGTGAGGTAGTATCGTCTTTTGAAGGGCTAAATTATAAAGAACATAAAAATCCGATAAATTAGGCAGGGCTACTGATACTTACCATACTTCGCACTGTTGAACCAGAAACCTTTGAGGGACAGACCAATTACAAACTGCGTATAGCTTTCCCGTATCTGGTTGTTGCTTACTGATCCTTTCTTACCAAATTCAAAACCTAAATTGTAGCTCAACCCGCCGCTGGATCTGCGATAGCCGAAACCGTTCGTTACCCTGTTGCCAAACCCAATTGAATAGGAATAATCAGTTAAAGGGTTATTGTTAACGTGTATATAGCTTTGCTCATAAGAAAAGCCTGCCTGTAGATAATATTTTTCAACAGTTTGTAACCCTGCTTTTCCTTTAAAGCTGTATTCAAGACCGGTAGAAAAGCGAAATGCCTTATCAATGTAAGAACCGGGATAATCCACTTTCTGATATTTCCAGTTGTAAGATGTATAATCGGCGCTAACGGTAAGATTATCATTAAACACCAGGGCATATCCAACACCAATCTGCACAGGCAATGTAATGTGCTTTGCAGCATTTACTTCTGTTGTAATGGTTGAATCGCTGGTAATATATTCTGTTGACCACTGGCCTGTAAGCTTAGCAACATTGGAAATAACAAACCCTAATTGCTGCCTTATATGTTTGCCTAATTTGCCCACGTATTGCAGGCCGCCCGTAAACATTAATGCGTGCAAAGCATCGTATTCATTCCTGGTAACATCGAGGCCAATGCCGGAGCTTGTATAAGTAGTATTTGTTTGAAGTGTTCCAAACAAAACCGATGTGGTTACCCCAACAGAAAAATTTTTGTTTAACCCAAACCCGTTAGACAGGAAAACCTGGTTAAGACCGCCATTGCCATCAACTGATTTATTTAATACACTCGTATTGTCAGCAAGCTTTGCGGAATCGTTGAGCAGATAATTTACGGTGCTGTACGGTCTTAAGCCGAATGCAAAGGCCCATCTTTTTTCCGGCTTATATGCTAAAGATATTCTGCGTATAGCATAATCTTTGGAAGGGGATGTAACAGTATCCCTGCCAGGCACTAAAAAGTTACTGACCCTGCCGCGCATGATAAAATCAAAGTTCATCACCTTTGGGTCGAGCGCCGTTAATGATGCCGGGTTGCTGAAATTAAATGCAGCGCCATTGCGCAAAGCAATAGAGGTGCTGCCCATTCCAAAATAACGCCCAAAGTCTTTTGTTTCTATATCGCCCACGC
Organism: Parafilimonas sp.; assembly: GCF_051953455.1. Classification (NCBI taxonomy): domain Bacteria; kingdom Pseudomonadati; phylum Bacteroidota; class Chitinophagia; order Chitinophagales; family Chitinophagaceae; genus Parafilimonas; species Parafilimonas sp. The sequence goes on from NZ_JBQCIT010000017.1 coordinate 35,618, forward strand.
CAAATATGGAATAAGGCGATGTAACGTTTTGCGCCAAAGCCGCCGTACTGCTGATTATTACAATCATGCTTAACAGCAGCTTTGTAAACCGTATGTATATTTTTTCACAAACCAAGTACATTAAGTTTTAATTTGAAACTTCCGTTATTCAGAGCCTGTAAAATGAGGCGTTGTTCATTTGAATTTGAAGCGTTATCTGTAGGCTGCATATAAAGATAATAAGTAGAAGATGTGCCTGTTGCTAAAACGGTACTTACAAACCCGGTTATATCGTAAGTGTATTTCGTGCTCTCACCATAGAGATAATCTGTGTACAGATTACCTGTTTGAAGTGTGCTTGTACCTGAATAATACAGATAGCCCGATGTTTCATCATATTCATTCAGTATACTTAAATTTATTGTATCGGGCAGGCTGTAAAAAGACTGTAATCCATAACTGCCTTTTAATGGATATATCTCCAGCGTTGCGCTCACAATATTTACATAATTACTTATTTCTTTTAGTGCATACAAAGACGGAAAATTAAACTTAGGGTACAATCCATGATTTGCCTCCATATATACATAGCCGCCGGTTTTACTGCTTTCCAATGTTTGTGTTTTTTTAGCTGTAAAAACAGAAAGATTGGTACCTGAATGATCTGTTGTAAAACCATTAAACTGATGTGCTGTATTCAATGGCAGTTTTATAGCATAATTTACCGGCAGCGGCGCATTTTTATGATAGTATAACAAAACAAGGCTGGAATCTCCGGTTGGCTTCATGTAGTAAACCGTGTTGTTGCTTGAAGCGCCTGTTAAGCAGAAACCTTTTATATACTTCAAGAAAACATCGTTATCGGTAATGGTATCTGAATTGCGCTGGATCTTATTATATAAATCCTTACCTAAATCATCTGACAATTTTATGCGTATAGTACTTTGCCTTCCCGGAGATACCGTTGCCGTAAAACTTCCTAACGGTTCTGTTGTATAATCACGGCTGTTAACATTATAGCCGAATGTATTATTGTCTGAAATAAGTTGTGTAAGCTGGTTTACGTTTAATGTAAACGGGACTGTGGTATCGCCATAAAAGCCGCCTGAAAATTGCGTAATCAAAACAAGCGAATCGAAGTAACAGCTTGTACAGCCATTAAGCACTTGGACGCTGTCATAGGGAATAGTGAAATCAAAATATGCGGTTGCCTGCAGTTTGCCAACTGTACTGTCGTAATGATTGCCCGCAATGAAATATCCGCTGTTAACTGTGCTAAAAGAATCAACCTGTGTTGTGAAAGCATTTACGCTGATGGTATCTATTGCAACAATGTTGGGATCGTCTGTTAAAGCACTTCCGCCAAAATCAACTTCCTGTTTTTCGCAGGAGAAAAAGCCTGTTGCCAAAAGGGCGAACATCAAAATATACCTGTATGTATGATTGATACAATTCATTTTATACATCAGTAATGTAGCATGGTTTATTGCTGTGTTATACCGAGTTTATTTAATTCCTGTAACGTTAATGTGGGCAGTTCGTTATTCCTTATTTTCTGTGCCACCAGTTTGCCTGTTTGTGCTGCCATCAATTCTGTTGGAAAAGGTTTATTGCCCTGTATAACGGGAATACAATCCTGCCTTATGAATTCTTTGTGATCAACAACAATAGAATACCCAAAACCTTGTTGCGTTGGAAAGGTATAAACCTCTACCCTGTTGCTGTCAGCATGCTGCTGATACGCATGTGCATTTGTATCGACCTCATTATTACATGCCGCAATGCAAACAGTGAGCAAGGCAACTGTCAGCGCCCTTTTCCAATTAGTTATCGTCATCTGTCTGGTCTTTAGCTGGATTAAAACTCCAGCAATCATCAAATTGGTAAGTACTGTTATTACCAGTGGCTACATAACCAACATCGTTAAGTGTAAAAGCTACAGCTCCTATACGGGCAGTGCCTTCAAAGCTGGTACGCTGCACCCATAAGTCGGTTGAAGGCGTATATTCCCATGTGGTCGAAATAATGCCGCTTTGCTGGCCGCAGGTTACATAACCTTTGCCATTCATTACAAATGCAACTGCATTGTCCCTCACAATGTTATAATCATCATCATAGTCCTCATCTGAATTAGCATCAGATATTTTTCTTTTTTCTGTCCACTCATCAGCGTTGCCGTTATACACCCAGCAATCATTAATGTTATCGCCATTATTAATACCGGTACACACATAGGCCAGATCATCAATTACAAATACAACAGCGCCTTTTCTTTTATAACCGCCAAGGCTTGCTTTCTGCGTCCATGTATCTGCAGATGGATTGTATTGCCAGTTATCTTTTAAATAATTATCATCAAAACCTGTAGCTATATAGCCTTCATTGTTTAATGAAAAACCAATAGCGTCATAACGTGCAGTGCCTCCAAAATCTGCTTTCTGTGTCCATGCATTGTTAGCAGCATCGTATTCATAAAAATCTTTCAGTTTGTTCACGCCGTCATACCCTGTGCCCACATAACCTTTTTCGCCAATAGTAAAAGCGACAGCTAAATTTCTTTCTACACCTGGCAAATCAGCCTTTTGTTTCCAGGTGCCGGTGGAAGCATCAAACTGCCAGAAATCTTTCAATCTTGTATCGCTGCCTTTATAGCCTGTGCCTACATAAGCATAATTACCAATGGTAAAGGTTACGGCTTCCGTTCTGGCAACGCCTTCAAAGTCTGAACTGCGTGCCCAGTTACCTTCATAATCATCGGAGGCGGAAGAGGTTTTATCACAGCTATAGAAAAGACCGCACAGAAGCATAAGCATCCATGCATTCCAGTTTAAAATCCTGGCCTGTTTCAGGTTCAACATATTTATAGTTTAATTTAATTTAAAAAAAATGGGTCATGTTTACCCTCATTTAACCGGTTCCGCTGAAGACTCAGCCGAACGTTGCATGACCCATTAATGAAACCGCGACGAAAATATTTTCGCCTTATCGTTATGAAAAGTTAAAGGGGATTAAAGTGGACAGTTTTGAACCTGAAGTGGACAGCTTAGCTGGCCAGCCAAGTAAGAAACTGGGGAGCTTTAGTTTTACTGACAATTATTTCGTGCTGAAAGCGGATTGTAAGATGCACCAGTAATTTTCTTGCAAAGAATTTAGATACTTCTTTTACGGCTTTTTTATTAATAAGATACTGCCTGTTTGCCCTGAAAAATTTGGAAGCATATTGGTTTTCCATGTCATCAAGATTAGATGACAGCATGAATATAGACTGATTAAAGCAGCAGAGTTTGGTAACATCATTCTCTATATAAAAAACAGCAATGGAATCGGCGGCAATAGGCACAATTTTATCTTTATGATGCACCAGTACCTGCTTTTCTTCATGTCTTAATTTATCAGCAACTGCATTGAGACCTTCCAGTAATTTATTATAAGGATTATTGCTTTGGGTAAGATTAACAAATTTTGAAACAGCCCTTTCAATTGTTGCTTTATTATAAGGTTTCAGAACATACGCAATGCCATTATTATTAAATGCTTCAAGCGCATATTTATCATAAGCCGTGCAAAAAATAATGGGTTTGGTTATATCAATCTCTTTAAAAATATCAAAGCTTAAACCATCGCCGAGATGAATATCGCTGAAGATAAGATCGTAGTCACGGTTTTGTATGAAATAAAGCGCTGCTTCCTTCACCGATGACAATTCGGCTACCACTTCAACCGGGTAAGAAATTTCGCTGAGTGTTAAACGGAGGTCTTCTACATTCATCGCCTCGTCTTCAATAATTACTATTTTCATCAGTTTATTTTTTCTTTTTTCAATGGCCTGATGGAATCTTTGATGATTTCATTACAGCAGCTTTAAATAAACTGTAAAGCGGTTTTCAGTTTGTTCAATTTTTACGTCTTCGCCAGCAAGGTATTTATATCTTTGAGAAAGATTTGCTAAACCTACGCCTGGTGGGGCTTCAACCTGTTCGCGGCTTTGCATATTATTGGAGACAACAAGATAATTATCTTCAAGATAAACAGTTATTTTAAGCGGTTGTTCCTGTGTAAATTTATTATGCTTCAGACAATTTTCCACCAGCAGTTGCAATGAAAATACCGGTACTTTTTTTTGTGCAGCTATCGCCTCTGGTACATTTATTTCGTAAAGCAGGCTTTCGCCAAATCTTGTTTTTTGCATTTGCAGGTAAGTAAGCGAGAACTGGGTTTCTTCCTGCAGCAGTACAACTGTATGTTCATTATGCGATAAGGAAAAGCGTAAAAATTCAGAGAGCTTTACCAGGTAATCTTCAGCTTCTTTTGTATTGCGTTTAATGAGCGTTTTTAAAGCATTTAATGAATTGAATAAGAAATGCGGCTGCAACTGGTGTAGCAACTTTTCATGTTCAGCCTGTATATGCTGCATCTTAAGTTCGGCATTTTCTATCCTCACCTGCGTTTCAGAATATCGTATCAGCAAAAGCTGCATAATAATAAGCACAATAGTATTGGTGGCGGCGGCTGAAATAATTGGCATTAACATGTCAAATGAGCGTTGTTCGCGTAGCAGAAATCCAGGATGAAAAATCGTTTTTCGTATAAATACTGCGATGGCTACAGTAATAATATAGCTTAATACGAACCTGAATACATTACCAAAATTTTTTCCCGAAAACAAACGTGAACCATATATAAGCAGCAAAATATTCTGCAGCCATATAAGCGTCACCTGAAGGGTTATAATCAGAAAAGGCACCAAGCTGTTTTCCGGGCGAAATGGAAATGTTGCCGGAGAAGATTGCTGTAATAGCTTTTCACGCGCCTCTAATATGCGATGCATCACAACCTGGTCATGACCTGTATACTGCATTACGATAGGCATTATAATCGGCGTTATTCCAAATAAACCTATAAATGGCGTAGTTAAAATAGCGGTATAAATAATGGTCTTATATTTTGCTTTTAATGCCATGAAACAGTCAAAAATATATAAAGCACTACTAACAGCAGTGAAAAACTTGACGGCGTATTACCAGGGCAAAAGGGTGTAACATCTGTTAATCTCTAATAGCTATTACTTAATCTTACAATGAGATTTTTGTTTCTACCAATCTTAAATGATCCCCATTCGATAATATTTTGCCACCTAATTCTCCAATCCCAAATTTTGGCTCAAGGTAAAATCTATCAATATTATGCCTGTAGCCAACTAAAAATGGTATCAACAGAACTTTCGTTTTTACAAACCCGTACTGATTTTTTAATTTATAATTAGAGAAACCAACAATAAAAGCCCATTTCTATTAACCCTATATAATCCTTTTAGTGACAATCCAAAACCAGCAGGTTCTTGTAGTACAGGAATTATTGCATTTCCCGTCATTTGCAACACTTTATTTCCCTTCTGAGCAAAGGCAAATGCTGATAAAAGCAACAAACTCACTAAATGCATTATTCTCATAATTTTTAGTGTTTAACGAATTATAGACGTATTGTTATCTTTTTTAAAATCGGAAATTCACCCCAACTTGCCCATAAAAAGGAAGCAGTGGCTGTGATTTAAAATCTTGTTGCAATACTTTTCCGGCTTTAACAGTAATATCTACTTTATTCATAGAAAAGCCACCTTGCAATCCATAATAGAAATTGCCTCCGGTTGCAGGCTGAAACCAGCCGTCCTGTACATTGTTGTAAATATTGCGTTTGAACCAATCAGTATGTTTAAAATGAGTTACAATGGCTTTATCAAAACCTGCTTCAGCTCCCAGGAACCATTGTTTGCGATAATATCCCATTGTTCCGGCCAAATCACTTCCAAAATTGAAAAGTCTAACCGACTGATTGTGATAGCGCCTTGCAATACCTTGAACCCTTGCTGAAAATTGAAAATGATTGAATTCAACAATCTTAATTTGTCCACCTAACCTTACTTTAAAATCGTCATCTGCCAACTGGTTTCCTGATGGTACAGAGAATTCGCCCCCAATCCAAAAAGGAAATCTTTTAATAGGTATTAAGTGATGATAACCCACGCCGGCTATTGCGCCATATTCTACTCCTGCATTAATATGTAACAGATGCTTATTTTGGGTTGAAATATTTTTCCAGTTTATAACCTGTGCATATATTATATTTTGAGAAAAGACAAAAGCAATAATTATTATAATTGATTTAATAGTAACCGTCTTCATTGTGTTGTTATAGTGATTGTATATAAGAAATAATTTTAGGTTCCATAGTTGTTGTCCAGAAATCTACCTGGTCTAACATTCCCGAATGACCTACTCCCTGCGCTTTAAAAATTTCTTTGCTTGGATAAGCAGCAGCAATCTTTGACGCCCAACTATCAGGATATGCTTTGTTATTGCTACTGTAGATAAATAACACTTTTTTTGAAAACTGATTGATACCAGCCGAAAAATCAGGTTTAATATCTTGTCCCAATTCAAACGATGCAGCATTAACAACGGCACCACTTCGGGAAGCAACATAAGATGGTGCATTATTCCCTAAATCAGAACCTGCATCGCCAACTATTGTATTTACAGAACCTATCAAACCAGCTTTATAATCTAAAATTTCGTGTTGGTCTTCTTGCCCTGTAATAAACTGGTCAATGTAAGTAGCGTCATTTAATGCTTCGCTCCATAACTTGAAAGACCTGGATTCGGAAATATAGTCAACCACATCATTCCATTTTAAGCCGCCAGGCTCTGCTGCAATAAGTCCGTCTATTTCATTAGGATATTTTCCTGCATAGGCTGTTGCTAACATAGCCCCCCAAGATTGTCCCAACAGTATGATTTTTTGTGAGGCAGATGTTTTGTAATGTGCAATAACTCCCTTTAGTTCATCATAAAATATTTTATCCATTCCATCATTTCCTTGGGAGAGATACCAATTTCTTGGAAACCTTTGAGAAAGTCCGGCTCCTCTTTGGTCGTAAAACACAACTCTATAACCTTTTGTTGCTAGGGTTTTGCAATTAAGCATGTAACGGTAATCGCCTCCGGGCCCACCGTGAATACATATAATTAATGTGCTGTCCGCCGGGCCAAAAGCTTCGGAATGTAGCAACGCACCATTAATCGAAATCGAGGGTAGCGTAGAATCCTGGTCAACCGTTTTTGGCACTAAGTTCCCAGGAGCATCAATATACCTTTCTTTACTGCAGGAAAAAGAGAATACTGAAAAGATTATGTAGACTAAATAAGTGCTGAACATTTTTTTCATGCCATGTACTTTTATTTTTAATATTATGCACAGTTTTTTTATTGAAAAGTATATGACATTGCAGCGTTGGGCGAAGTATATACCTGGGACTTGACAACCTGGTTATTAACTAATATTTTGTCTCGTCCTGAAATAGGTTGAGTAAAAAACAACCAATTTTATGGATTTTAAAGAGCAGATTATTCAGGAGTATTTAACACAAGGCGGCGGCTTCAGAAAGCTTGCCGAAAAGTATGGCATTAGCCGAACCACTATTTGTAAATGGGTAATGATTCACCAGGGTATTCATAACTTGCCGCTCACAGAAAAACAACAGAAACACTCCGTTTATAGCATGACCAATAAGCGCAAGAAATTAAATACAGAAGAGCAACAATCAGCCGAAGTACTGCAGCAAAAGATAGCTGCATTAGAAAAACAACTGGAATGGGAGAAACTGCGCACAGAAGCGTTGAATACCATGATTGATATTGCTGAAAAAGACCTGAATATCTCCATCAGAAAAAAGGGTGGTGCCCAACAGTAAAACAACTTAAAGAATCGCACAAAAAAATAAGTATACAGCAGTTATGTATACTGTTGGGCTATACGCCACAGGCATATCACAAGCATAACAAAAAAGCGTTTATTGAACATCATAATGAGGGTTTGATCCTTCATGAAATAGACAGTATAAG